>JBALWS010000063.1:0-24637 GCA_036960405.1 Halopseudomonas sp.
ATCAGGAGATATCTGCCCTAAGTATAGCTGCCCAACAACTAACTCAGACATAGCCTTTTTTATAGGTTCTCTGCCAGTTAAGCAGAGGAGGGGGAGTCCTGGTCGTTATCCAGCGGCGCCATGATTCGTTGGAAATAACCGCGATAGGCGGCCGGTATCTCGATACTTTTAAAGCTATCGGCGTTGATGCAGACCGTGGTGGTGCGTGCATCGACGCAGACTTTACCATTGACCTCGAAGATATAGCGCAGTCCAAGCGAGGATCGTCCCAGTTTGAAGCAGGTCACCTTGACCAGCGGCCGGTCGCCAAATTGCAGCGGATGTTTAAAATCGACATCCGAATGGGCCATCGGAAAGGCCACTCGTTCGTTCTGAATCACGTGATAGTAGCGGGCGCCGATATACTCTTCCCACAGGTTCTCGAACGACTCGTGGATATAGTTGTGAATACGAGGGAAATAGGCGATTCCAGCCGGGTCAACATCGCCAAAGCGAACTAGGTGGCGGGTAATGAAGACCTCGTTTCCCTGTTCTGAGGTCATACTAAGCATGTTGGACGGCGTGTTCATGGTGTGTTCTCAATTACCGGTTTGATGATAGGTGGCGCTTGTGGCACAAAGCGACGATGCGGTTAGCCCTTCAGCACGGCTATCGCTGATTTGTAGTCGGGTTCGGTGGTGATCTCTGGGACAAGCTGGGTGTAAATAACACGGTCCTGTTCATCGACGATCACCACTGCCCTGGTGGTCAATCCGGCTAACGGACCATCGCTGATCAGTACCCCGTAATCGCGGCCAAAGTTGCTATTGCGCATCATCGACAGGGTCGATAACTGGTCCACCCCTTCGGTGGTACAAAAGCGCTGCTGGGCAAAGGGCAGGTCTGCCGAAATAACCAACACGGCTACGTTTTCAAGCAGTCCTGCTCGGTAATTAAACATCCGGGCCGATTCTGCGCACAAAGGGGTGTCGAGGCTGGGAACGATGTTGAGTAGTTTCTTTTTGCCGCGGAACTGTTCCAAGCCGACATCGTTGAGATTGTTATCAACCAAAATAAAATCAGCAGCTTGATCGCCGACGTTGGGAAGCGTGCCGCTTATGTTAACGGGTTCGCCTTTTAAGGTCACAGTAGCCATCGTTGCTGGGTCGTCCTGTTGGGATTAAATCGGTCTGTTTGGTCTCTGCTTGCGTACGGCTGAGCCTGTTATAGAAGCTTAACTCAGAATCTATCAACGCGCTGTTAGCCGCTTATCGGAGATACCTTGCTCAGTAGTTGGATCAAGGTTTCACGCTCGGTTTGTGTTAGTTGCGCGGCTAATCGCTGTTCATGTTCGGAGACCTCTACAGTCAGTTGGGCTAACAGGGTGCTGCCGGCATCGGTTAACAGCAAGGCGTTGGTACGGCGATCGCCTGCTACACGTTTGCGTTGTACCAGCTTTCGCCGCTCTAGCTTGTCAATGGCCGATACCACGGTGGAGCGGTCTAAGTGTACGGCCTTGGCTAGTTCGGTTTGTTTCAGCCCGGGATTGGCGTTGATCACGACTAATACGGCAAAAAGACTCGGTGTCATATCGGTATCGCTGACACTGTCTGAAAAATCCTTAAACACGGCCAATTGAGTCAGGCGCAACTGGTAACCGAGCAGTTGCGGTAAGTGACCGTGATTGATTGTGGTACCGGTGGGTCGCTTCATGATGGCAATATTAACTTTGATTGAGGTCCAATCATTGTAATGGAAAGTACTGGCTGGTGACTGTTTGTGATACTAAAAATATTACCCAGCCGACGCCTAGTAGCGCCGGATTGATCGAGCAAGTTTAGCGTTCGGTTTGATACAGTGGTTTGATCTCGGCTTTGGGAAGCGAGGGGCGGTCGGCCTCTTTCTCAGTGAGTGGTTCGCAGCGGACCAGCGTCGCCATGCAGCGTTTGCTGAGCAGTTGATACTGCTGGGTCCCTGCCGATTTCCAGGCCAGCTCTTTATCGCTGACTTGACGAATCACCTTGCCCGGCGAACCTACGACCATGCTACGTGGTTCGCAGCTAAAACCGGCTTTGATAAAGGCACCGGCTGCGACGATCGACTCTGGGCCGATGTGGGCGCCGTCCATGACTACGGCGTTCATTCCAACCAAGCTATTGCGGCCAATGCGACAGCAATGCAGTACCGCGCCGTGGCCGATGTGACCGTTCTCCTCGACTACAGTATCGGTATTCGGAAAGCCGTGCATCACGCAGGTATCCTGCACGTTGGCACCGCGCTCGAGTATCAGTCGTCCGAAATCACCCCGCAATGAGGCCGCCGGCCCGATGTAGCATTCCGGGCCGATGATGACGTCGCCAATCAGCACGGCTGTAGGGTGTACAAAGGCTGTCGGGTGAACGACCGGGGTGACACCGTCGATACTGTAAACTTGCATAGAGACTCTCCTTGAATGACCCGATTAGGGGTTGCCAATACGGGGACGCTGACGAGGTTTAGAGCGTACTACCCGTTCCGTTATAATGCCTTGAAAGGATATATAAATAAATATTACATTTGATATCATGTATCATGTGGGTAAGGTATAAGACCGAGGTAATTACTTGGTTGGATTTGCACGAGTTGATCAAAAACGGGTTGGATTACCATCAAGGGAGCATAGTTGATGAATGATGTGGCAGAGTCGGATGTTCGGCAACAACAGAGTTATCAGTACTGGACCGACGAAATTGTTCGTTTTGCCGATCTAGACCGGCTTAATCATATCAACAATGTTGCCTTTGCCACCTACTGCGAAAGTGGACGGGTCGACTTTCTCGAAGCGTTGTGGCCTGGCTGCACCGCTGGCAGCGGTATTGGCTGGGTGATCGCGGAGTTTAGGTTGAAATACCTGGCGGCGGGTTACTACCCCAACAAGGTCCGTATCGGCAGTCGGGTGCAGCGTGTCGGCAACAGCTCGGTGGTATTGGAGCAAGGACTGTTTATTGAGGGCGGCTGCATTGCTACCGCAGAATCGGTGCTAGTCTGGGCCGATACACAGAACGAGAAGTCATTGCCGATGGATGACGCGTTAAAAGTGAAACTACGGGCGTTTAGTTAACCGACATAGAATCAGAGGCTCCTCAAGCATGACAGGCATTTGCATAGGCACTGAAACGCGGCCCTTAAAGGCGGCGATTATCGGCTCGGGCCCCTCGGGATTTTATGCCGCTGAAGGCTTGCTCAAGCGACAGGGGCTGAACGTTGAGGTAGATATGTTTGAATACCTGCCGACGCCCTATGGATTGGTCAGAGCGGGCGTTGCGCCGGACCATCAGTCGATCAAATCTATTACCAATATCTACGACCGGATCGCCAATCTGGACAATTTCAATTTTTGGGGCAACGTCGAGTTTGGCCGCGATATCACCATTGACGAGCTCGAACAGCGGTTTGATTTGGTAATCTTTGCGATCGGCGCCCAAAGCGATCGGTCGATCTGCATTCCAGGGGAAGCGCTGCAGGGCTGCCATTCGGCGACCGCCTTTGTCGGCTGGTATAACGGCCATCCCGATTACCGTGACTACCCGGTCGATCTTAGCTGCAAGCGCGCGGTGATTATCGGCATGGGCAATGTGGCCACCGATATCGCCCGAATTTTATCTTTAAGCCCTGCCGAAATGGAGAAAACCGATCTAGCCGATTATGCGGTCGAGGCACTGCTTAGTAGCCAGATTGAGGAGATCGAGATCGTGGCTCGGCGGGGGCCATTGCAGGCCGCTTTTACTCCGGTGGGGGTGCGCAAATTCCCTGATCTTGAGCACGCTGTCGCCTGCGTTGACTCGGCCGAGCTGCAGTTGGAGGCCGCCAGTCAGACGCTGCTGGAGCAAACTAAAGATAAACGCATTCTGCGTAATCTGGAATTTCTTAACAAGATCGTGGACAACCTTCCCGGCTCCAAAGAGAAAACCATTCGATTTTTATTTCGGCGCTCGCCGATCGAAATTGTTGGCCATCAAGGTCGGGTGCAGGGGATCAAACTGGCCAAGAATGAGCTGTTCGAAGATCAGCAAGGCAACCTTAAACTGAGCCTCAGCGATGCGGTAGAAAACCATCCAACAGGCTTGGTGTTTAACTCCATCGGCTACCAAGTTAAACCCACACCCGGGGTGCAGCTGGATCAACAACGAGGGGTGATTGCCAATCGAGACGGACGGATGATCGATCTGGACACCGGTCAGGTACTGCGTGGACGCTATGTGGTGGGTTGGGCAAAGCGCGGCGCCAATGGTGTGATCGGGACCAACAAGCAAGACTCTCTGGCTAGCTTGGACTGCTTGTTCGAAGACGTTGCCGAGCAACGGATCGGGCTGGTGGACCGACCATCGCTGGTTGCCACCGAACAATGGCTAACCGAAAAAGGGATCCGCTTTGTTCGTTTTGAAGAGTGGAAGCAGATCGATCAGGCCGAACTCAACCATGGCGATAGCAAAGGTAAACCACGAGAAAAGATCACCACTGTTCAGCAGATGATCGAGCTGCTTAACGCCTCTGGCTAGCTGTCGGCCGGAGGGCACCTTTGATCCCGTATGCTGATTCCTGCCTGCTGACCTGAGGGCAGGTCTTGCGGCTAACAAGATACCTTGCAGGTCACGCTCGTAACAATTCCGCTCCCCCCAGTTAAACTAAAGGTAATCGGTATCTATTTAGGATTGAGCCGGTTGCTGAATTTTCTTTGACCTGAATCTTGAAGCCAAAGGGGAAAAGGCACTCGAGATAATAATTAGCACCCCAATGGCCGCCATTTCATTGGGAATTTCAGAGAACAGGAAGTAGCCAAACAGCAGCGAGTAGATGATCTTTGCATACTCAACATTGGCGATTACGTTGGCTTCACCAAGCTTGTAGGCAGTAATGCCAATCCATTGCGCTCCCAGTGCCCCCACCAACCCAGCGAGTGTATAAACAATCGAGGCATCTTCAAATGTCGGTTGAAAGGTCCTATCTCAGTTTTGTGGATACGTCTAAAATTGATGCAGGAGATCTGCATCGGGAGGTGTGTTATGACTACAGCGAAGGGCTACAGACGTTACAGTCCAGAGTTTAAACAAGAGGCCCTCAAGCGAGCTGTTAGTAGTTCAGAACGTGCGCTCAAAGGAGACACTTGGCTGACTCTATCCTGTTGGTTCCTCTTAATCGCTTAGGCATACACCCATTCTTCATCGGTCTCACCCAGGCACAAAAAAGGCCCCCATCATTTCTGATGGGGGCCTTTTTGGACGTCGCTTAAATTAAGCTTTCTTTGGAGTCGCCGCTTTAACTACAGCGTCTTTGCTATCAGCCAGGATAGCCTGAACTTCAGCAAAATAAGCCTTAGAGCTTTCAACATTAACCTGAGCTTCAGTCTTAAGCGCTTCAAGGTTAGCTTTGGCGACTTCAGACTGCTCGGTAACGAAAGAAGTTAGGCCATCAGCATCTTTGATTGCCATAGCAGCTTTTAAGCTAGCTTGTGACTGAGCAATCTGCTTCTCAGCAGCGGCTTTCTGAGCCTCGAATGCCTTAGTCATTGCTGCAGTGTTCAGTTCGATTAGCTTCTGAAAAGGAGCACCAAAAGCAGAGAAGTCAGCAGCTTGAATATTCTTTAACATGTTTGTATTCCTATACAGAAAAGTAGTTGATGTGAGGATTGTATACTTCGCTTTTGTGCGGTGCAACATGCAATTTTATCGGTAAGTAAAGGCGCCTTATTAACTGTATGAATATTAACCATAATGCGCATGAAAATATTCTTGTGCGATTGCCTTGTTGAGGTGCCAATAACGGACTTCCGCTTCTGCGTCGGGCTGCTATCATTGAAAAATACTCGTGTTATGACTTCCTGGCTGGGTATCCAGCGCTCAAACAATGGCAGCAGAGCGTACTTACTACGGGGCTTGCTGAGCAGCAGTTGAGTGAATGTATTCTCCCCTTCATCGATGCGCTTCCACTGGCAACAGCAAAACGGCTACAAGCTCGCGATATCGAAGGCCAATCACAAAAGCGTTAGGCTGCTGAGGTGGGGATTAGCTATTCGGCGCTCAAATCCAGGGTGCAGTGTGGTAGATCCCAGTTACGGGATCTGTTTGAAGATTGCTGTCACTTGGAACTCGATCAACACGGCAATGTTTCAGACTACTAATCTAAATCTGGCGGGTGTAATCAGTGCTAGTACATTGGCCACGCCGCCGAGGTTTGCAATGTGTCGAAGACGTCATATAACAATAAATCGCGGTGAATCTAATTAGAGGCGCTTAGCCCGACAGGGTGCCCTTTTCGTATTGAGCAAAAAAGCCCTGTGGATCTTCGAGCATTAGAATGCTGTCTTCTATGGCGCGTAGGTGGTGGTCTTCTTCATCTGCCAGTTGCTGATAAAACGCTTGTTCAAACGGGTCTTCAGCCGCGTTGACACGTTCGGAATAAAACTGCCCGCCATTGCGCTCGAATTCAGCTGCTTGTTTCAGAGCGTCCAGGTCATCGGTATCCATCTGTTGGTGCTGGCGAATCTGTTCTATGGCATCGGTAAAAATGCTGTGTCGCTGCGGTTCGGTCATTACGGGCTGAGCGGTTAGCTCCGGCCAATCGGCGGACTGCTCTAGTTGGTGGTAGATCTCGTTGATGCGTTTGATATGGCCCTTTTCTGCGTCATGCAGATACTCAAACATCTTGCGGCCAAATTCGCTGGTCGACTTCTCCATTGATGCGGCATAAAACACCATGCCATCGTGCTCCAGCTGCAGGGCTTTTTTCAGGGCGTTAAGCCGACTGTTGGGCATCTTGGTTCTCCATTGGTCGCTGAGTCGACAGCCGTGATAGGGCCGTTGAGCAGATAGCTGCTGAGGTAATAGTAGAAAGATTGTAGGGAAAAAGCGGCGGCCACGAGGGCCGTCGCAAGGGTATCACACCGGAAAGAATCCCCGGTTTGTCGATTAGGTAGCCGATACAGTTCGGCTGGGTGTGGGTTGGCCGCGAACCGGCAGGTGGGGCATGTTGAAACCTTGGATGAAAGAGGCTTTGCAGATCAGGATGTACTTCATCCAGGCACCGCTACCAAAAGCAAGTATGCCCGCCAGCATTGCCGCTTCAGCCTGAATGAACGCCAAGGCAAGCAATATCACTGGCACGATATGGCCCAGCCAGAGGAATTGAGGGTTGATCGCGGCAAATTTTTTCTGGCACGCTGGCGGCGCGCTGGTCTGCTTCAAACCGGCACGGTAGTGCCGCCACGCCAGTGCTCGCAGACCGAGGAGGATCAGCATCACCGCCCAACTCCATGGCTGGTGGGTGTCGATCAACGGTAGCGCTAGCAACAGCAAACCGCAGCCCTCGGTCATGCCGGTGGTGATCACTAGCTGTGCACAACGAGGGTGGCGCCATGCCGGGATGCCTTTGTCTGCCAGCAGAATGCGTGATTGGGTATATAGAAACAGTATCGCCAGTAGCGCGGTCGGCCAGGCCAGCATTGGCTCAAACAACCAGCTAGCGGCTCCGGCGGTAAACAGCAGCGGTGCCACCATCGCTTCACGCGACATCCAGGAGGTGGACATATGCTTGAAGACGTTCAACGCGCGCCAGGGCCGACCGATCTCCAGCCAGACGCAGAACAAGCCTGCGCCAACCAGTGCCAGTCCCAGTAGCATCAATAGCAGGCTGTCGTATCCCAGCGGGCTCAACAATACCGACCAGAAGATCAGGCCGCTGCCGACACCGCCGCCGATAAAGTTTGCGGCTGCACGCCAGTCCCAGTTGCGCTGAACCCGGGAGGTGATACGCGAGTTAGACTTTTTCATCGTTTTTATCCCATATGTAATAAACACCAGGGCCGGTGCCAAGCTCTTCGCTCTGACGGAAACTCTGGGTCTCACTCAGCAGTTTGGAAATGTTGCTGTCTGGATCTTCGATATCGCCGAACACCATCGCCCCTGAGATACAGGAATTGACGCAGGCTGGGGTCACCTCGTGATCGACACCGGGGGTCTGGCCGGTCTCCTTGGCAAGGTCGATACGATCGATGCAGAAGGTACATTTGGTAGAGACATTAATCCGTGCTGGGTCAAACATGATGGCTTCGTTGGCCATCGGCTTGTCACCGTAGGCGTGCTTCTCCTCGTGGACAATCGAGCGGGCGTCGTAGGGGCAGGCCATGACGCAGTTGGCGCAACCGATACACAGGTCGTAATCGATGGTGACCAGGCCGTCGTCGCGCTTCTGGGTCGCCGTGGTCGGGCATACTTCTTCGCAGGCGGGCTCGTCGCAATGCATGCAGGCAACGGGCAAAAAGGTACGGCTGACATCGGGGAACTCACCGCTTTCGATATCCAGTACCTTACGCCACTGGACCCCGGGAGGGGTGGCGTTTGACTGCTTGCAGGCGGCGGTACAGGTCTGACAACCGACGCAGCGGCGTAGATCGACGGCCATGGCATAACGGGTCATAGGGATTCTCCTTCTACTTTGCTGACCGCCACGCGGACGATATCAGCACCAGAGCCGGTTGCATCGGTAAGTTCCAGTGACATCGGAGCGATGGTGTTAAGGCTCGGCATATCCAGATCTTTGGCGTAGGGGGTGGCCCAGTGGTCGAACTGGCCGACAATCACCAGGGTGTCGGGGCGTACCCCTTGAACCAGTTCGGCGCGGCCATAGGTGACGCCGATGTTGGAGCGGATCGCGACCCGGTCACCGTGCTTTATTCCCAGCTTGGCGCCGCTGCTGCTGTTCATGATCACTCCGGTATGACCGCGAACGTTTTGTGACACTTCGCGCATCAACTGGTTGGTGACGTTGGCACCGGTGTGATACTGCATGCTCTTGGTGGCCAGCAACCAGAACGGGTAGTCGTCAGGGTCGGCGCCCTCGTTCCTCAACGCGGTCTCCCAGCGTCCGGGGACATCGTGCCATTCGGGCAGCGCCGAGTATTCCGACAACTGTTCATCCCACCAGGCGACATCGTTCTCATGCAGGCGGTTACCCAGCTCCTTGCCGATGCGCAGCAGGCGCTCCTGGTAGGGCATCTCATAGCGCAGCCCCTGTTCTACCATGGAGGGGTAGAGGTACCAAGATTTCTGCGGAATCGGCTTCAGGTCCAGACCGTGTTCTTTGAACCACGCCAGATCCTTGGTCTCGTTGGTGTCGCTCTGCTGGGTGCTAGCGGCCTTACAAACCGCATTCCAGATATCGTCTGGCTGGTGGGATTGGGTGGTATCCAGGCTGAAGTCGTAGCCTTCGCCTTTCAGCGGTGCTACGCCGCCGGCGCCGCGGTTGATCGCGGTGTTGTACTGCTCCAGCAGGCCGGTGCGCTTGGCCAGTTCGGTCGAGATCCAGGTGAAATCTTTGGCCTCGCCCTGAGGCTCGACCACTTTCTGGCGCAGGATGGTGCCCTTGTGCTTCCAGAACTGCTCGACAAATTTGGTGCCGCCGATGGGGATCAGTTGGTCGGATTCCAGGTCGGTGGCTTCGGGTAGCAGTAGGTCGGCCATCCAGTTGGTCTCGTCGATGGTATAGGCGAAACTGACGGTATAGGGAAAGTTGGCGATCGCCTCGTTCAGGCTGCGGGTATCCCAGAACGAGATGGCGGGGTTGGAGCGAAACACGAACCAGATGTCGGGCTTGGTCGGCTCTGGCATGTTCCAGCCTTCGGGCCGTTCTTTTTGGAACATCCAGGCCAGTTGGGTCGGTCCCAACGCCTGACTCCAGGCCGAGTTACCGACGATCGGCACCAGCGTGGTGTGGGCATTACGGCCGGTGGGTTCAGCCACCCAGTTTTCCTTGTCGGTCGGGTTGAGCTTCTGTTCCATAAAACCATCGACCCCGGGCTTGACGCTGCGTAGCCGATCTTCATGGGGACGGTTGAGACGCACCGTGGTGCCTAGAGTGCCACCGGGAACTTCCAGCGCGCCCACCAGTACCGCCATCAGCGTTCGGGCCCAGCAGCACTCGTAGGCTCCCCAGCCGTTATTGACCGACTTGCCCAGCGTTACGGCCACCGGTCTATACGGCAGGGTGGTGCCTTCGATGTCGATGGTCTCGCCGATACAGGCGTTGTCGAGGTATTCGCCGGCAATCCGGCTGATGGTTTCGGCCGGGATATCACAGACCGTGGCCGCCCACTCGGGGCTGTATTTAGCCACGTGCTCGACCAGCTTGGTGAAGCCTGTGGAGGCGTCGACATCCTGTAGCGTGTGACGCTCGTCATCGGCATCGACACTGAGTGCGTTAGCGACCCGGAAGGTTCCCTCCAGTGCAGGTACGGCGCCTTCGGTATCGTGGGGCACGGCCTGCTGAGTATTGTTGTCCCAGACCAGTGGTTTGGCCGTTTCAGGGTGTCGCAGATAGAGGCCATCGGGGCCGACCAGGTAGGGGGAGGAGCTGCGATCACG
Source organism: Halopseudomonas sp. (assembly GCA_036960405.1). Classification (GTDB taxonomy): domain Bacteria; phylum Pseudomonadota; class Gammaproteobacteria; order Pseudomonadales; family Balneatricaceae; genus Motiliproteus. The sequence continues at coordinate 10,374 of JBALWS010000063.1, forward strand.
CAGGAAATCCAGGTCGAGTTTAGACCGATCCTGCTCGTGCAGCATGCTGTGGATCAGGGCGAACATAAAGGCGGCATCGGTCTTGGGGCGGATAGGTACCCACTCAGAGGCGGTGGCGCCGGTGACCGACTGATGCGGCTCGACCTGGACGCGCTTGTAGCCGCGCACCCGGGCGTCGGCATGGCGGGCGATGGCGCAGGGGCCGCCGGACGCATCGACATTGCTGCCGATAGAGAGCACGAAGCGGTTGTGGGGGGTATCGGCCGCGACCGTGAACGCCCGGTGCCAAAATTCGCCGTAGAGGTGTTCAGAGTGGACGCACTTGACTCCCTGGCCAGAGCCGAAACTGAAGTCGATCGGCCCCCACGAGGCCAAGAATGCCGGGAAGGTGCCCATGTAATACATCGGCGTGCCGCCATGGCCGAAGGTGGCGGCCGTTCGGGGTAACCCGGAGCCGTCGACCAATCCCTTGGCTTTAATCTCGAGCATCTTGTCGCTGAGCAGGGTCAGAGCTTCATCCCAGGAGATCGGTTCAAAGCCGGGGTCCTCCTTCATCCCTTTCTTTGGGTTGGTGCGTTTCATCGGGTGCAAGATGCGGTGGGGGTTATAGGTCTTCTGAATCAACCCGTAAGCCTTGACACAGGGGCGGCCCTTGCCGGGGTGTGAATCGCAGGCGTCGAAATTTGGGGTCACCTGGGTGGCAACTCCATCGACAACCTCTACCTTCATCGGATCGGGCCCAGCTACGCAGTTATAGCAGTAAGTCGGAACCGTTTTGGTGTTAGAGCTATTCATCGGTGCTTCCTTGGACTGTGTTTGGGGGGGTTAAACGATCCGCTCGGGATGGGCATAGACCGACAGTCGACTGTCGCGGGCGAAGCCGACCAGTGTGACACCCAGATCCTGGGCCAGACGTACCGCCAGTCCGGTGGGACCCGATACCGCCGCGATCACTGATATGCCGCAAGCGGCTGCTTTCTGAACGATTTCGTAGCTGGCGCGGCTGGTCATAATCAGCATGCCTTGATTCAGATTCAGGCCGCTGTTGAGGTTGTTGCCGATCAGCTTGTCGAGGGCGTTATGGCGACCGACATCTTCACGGATGGCAACAATGTTACCGTCGGCGTCGCTCCAGGCTGCAGCGTGGACCGAACCGGTGTGAGTAAATAGGTGTTGCTGGCTTTTCAACTGGTTGCAGGCGCTCTCTATGGCGCTGGCAGCGATGGGCTGACCACCGGCAGGAAATGGATCTAGAGAGTGGGCTAGTTGAGCCAGGCTTTCTTTGCCGCAGAGGCCGCAACCGGTACGACCAGCCAACGAGCGGCGGTGAGATTTGAGCGCCCAGAAGCGGGATTGCGGGATGGTGATAGCGAGCTGTATGCCGGCTTCTTGGGTTGAGATCTGCACGTCGTAGATCTCATCGGCACGTTCGACGATGCATTCACTGAGCGAAAACCCCCTGGCGAAATCTTCCAGATCTTGCGGGCTGCACATCATCACGGCGTGGGACAGGCCGTTATATTCCAGTGCGACAGGCACCTCTTCGGCGACCCAGTCTTCGATATTTTCGACCTTGCCAGCCAGCCAGCGACTGACTGGATACTCCGTCATCGCTTGGGTGTTCCGATGATCAGAAACCGGGCAACCGGCACCAGTGTTGTTCATCGTCAACGCATTATTCGACATAAGGACATCCGCTTACTTATTGTTGTTGAAGGCTTGCATAGAGCAAAGGCCTAGTTGCGGTATGGATATGTTATATGATACGCAAAAATTTGTTTATAGCAATATTTGTGTATCATATGCGTTCCGCTAGAAGGAATTTTTGTTGAGGCCTAGCGCGGTGCAGGCTGTAGCCAGCGGAGCTTAATCTCTGTCGCGCCGTTTGACGGTTTTGGGATCGACGATGACCGGATTGTAGATCTCGATGCGATCACCGGGTCGTAATGGTTGAGTCAGTTTGGCCAGCTTTCCGAAGATGCCGGTTTTGAGCGTATCGAGTTCAATGCCAGGAACACGTTGCAGAATCCCCGAGCTTTCGATCGCCTCACCTAGCGTGCTGTTTTCGGTGACATCGAGCTCCAGCCACAGCGGTTTGTTAGGGTCGGCGTAAACCAAGCTGACATTCATACGGTTTTACCTCCTGGTGAGGATTCGTCGAGGTCCGTTATGGCGATCTGGTTGGCTTGTGTGCTGGTCGGGCGCTGCTCAAGGCGTCGATCAACCAGACGCTTGGCGACGATTAAAAAGCCCAGAGCCAGAAAACCACCGGGCGGCAGCAGCATCAGCACGATGCCCTGATAGTCGTCGAACAGCACCAGCTCCAAACCGGTAAAGCCTGGTCCGAGTAACAAGCTGGCGTTGGCAAATAGGGTGCCGCTGCCGAGAATCTCACGGGTGGCACCCAGCAGCACCAGCGCCAAGGTGAAACCGATGCCCATCATCAAACCGTCTACGATCGATGGCAGTACCGGTTGGCGCGAAGCAAAGGCTTCGGCGCGGCCGAGGATGACGCAGTTGGTGACGATCAGAGGGATAAACAGCCCCAGCATCTTGTGCAGATCATGCAGCCAGGCGTTCATGGTCATATCGACCAAGGTAACCAGCGTGGCGATCAGCAGCACGAAGATGGGGATGCGCACTTCAGGGCTGATCAACGAGCGGGTCATCGACACCAGCAGGTTGGAGCCCACCAGTACGGCGGTCGAGGCCAGCCCCATCCCCAGGCCGTTGGTCGCGGTCGAGGTGACCGCCAGCAGTGGACACAGCGCCAGCAGTTGGCCGAACACAACATTGTTATGCCACAGGCCGTCGCGAATGATCTGGCTATAGGTACTCATGACGATGCTCCATTGGCAGTGGGCTGGCTGGCGGGTTCAACTGGCTTTGTCAGCAACGTTGCCTGCTGCTGGCGGTACAGCAGCAAACCCGCTTTAACGGCATTGATGACGGCGCGGGGGGTGATGGTCGCGCCGGTGAACTGATCGAACTGGCCACCGTCTTTTTTGACCGCCCAGCCTTTATTGTTGAGGTTGAGCAGCGAGTGGCCGTCGAGGCTGCGCATCCAGTCCGATTTGGCAATTTCGATCTTATCGCCCAGCCCCGGTGTTTCGGCGTGCGATAACACCCGAACGCCCAGCACCTGACCCTGGTGATCGACCCCCATGATCATCTTGATCGGGCCGCCGTAGCCATCGGCAGCGGTGATACCGAATGCCACGGCTGTAATCGCTTGTTGCCGCTCCGCGCGATAGATGCGCAGGGTTTTTCCTGCCGCATCGAGTAGGTCGAGTGGCGCTTGCAGCAGGTCGTTATCGTGCAGTGCTGCGGGCAGAACTTGGCCCAGTGATGCCTTCAGATCTTCGGCCTGGCGCTCGGCAATAGCATCTTTAGTGGCCAGATGACCTAAGGCTAGCAGCGAGGTGGACAGCAGCACGGCAACGCCCAGCAGTACCCCGGGGTAGCCCAGCGAGAACAGTTTAGTTTTCTTTGGAGGCTCTGCCTGCGGCGCATCGGTTTGGTTAGTCATCGTACTCATGACTGCTCTCCTGGCGGTGTCACCACGGGCATGGGTAACGGTTGGCCGCGTCGATTACGGCCGTATTGACGCGGTTTGAGATAGTGATCGATCAGTGGCGTCATGCCGTTCATCAATAGCACGGCGAAGGCGACGCCCTCGGGGTACCCGCCCCAGGTGCGGATGATGAACACCAGCAGGCCGCAACCACTGCCGAACAGAATCTGCCCGCGCAGGGTGGCCGGAGACGTTACTGGATCGGTCAGAATGAAGAACGCCCCGAGCATCAGTGCACCGGAACTCAGGTGATACAGCGGGCTGGCGTATAGCTCGGGATCGATAACATGAAACAGACCGGCTAGTAGCGCCACGCTGGCCAGCATACTGAGCGGAAGTTGCCAGTTGATGACCCCTTGCCAAATCAGGTAGATACCGCCGGCTGCGATCAACAGCGCCGAAGTCTCGCCGAGGCTGCCGGCTGTATAGCCGAGGCTGTTAAACAGCAGATTGTATTGGCCTTCAAAGATCAGACTCAGTGTTTGCCCCTGGCCGAGGTCGGTTTTGACCTGTCCCAGCAGGGTCGCGCTGCTGAAACCATCGAGCGGCACCATACCGTTAAAGGTGATAGCCAGCGCATCGGCAAACCCGGGCGTGGTAGCAGAAAATAGCGGTGCCGGGCTGACCCAGCTGGTCATCTGCAGCGGGAACGACAACAGCAAGGCGACCCGCGCCAGCATCGCTGGGTTGAAAGGGTTTTGCCCCAGTCCGCCATAAACATGTTTGCCGACAATGATCGCAAAGCCGCTGCCGCCGACTGCGATCCACCAGGGCGCCCAAGGGGGAAGCGTTAAAGCCAGCAGCAGGCCGGTGAGCAGGGCGGAGCCATCAAAAAGCACCAGCGTGATCCGCTTTTTGACCAGCCAGATGCACAAGGCTTCGAAGAAGGCTGCGCTGAGTAGGCACAGTACTACTGTGTTGAGGGCCGGTAGCCCGAACAGGTAGATGCCAAACAGGGTAGCGGGGAGCAGGGCCATGATCACCATGGCCATCAACGACGGGACCTTGCCGGGGTTACGGACGTGAGGTCCCGCTTGTGGATTCAATCTGATCACTGGGCGTCCTCGGGTTGGGGTGGCTTGTTGGCTAGTTTTTCGGCTTTAGCCGCTGCTCGCTGCGCCTTCAAGATCGCTTTTTCTTCGGCTTCACGCTGCAATCGTTCGGTTCTGTTTTGCGCCCACTGGCGGGTTTTGCTGGTTTTGATCTTGGTATTGCGTCGATCTTGCAGCTCGCCCTTGGCGTAATTGAAATACTGCACCAGCGGAATTTTGGAGGGGCAGACGTAGGAGCAGCAGCCGCAGCCTATGCAGTCCATCACGCCCAGCGCTTCGGCGCCGGTGACGTCGTCGGCGCGCATCTTGGCGCCCATCTCCAGCGGCATCAGGCCTACCGGGCAGGCTATCACGCAGCGTCCGCAACGGATGCAGGGGCGTTCGGGGCCATCGTCGATTTCGTGCTCAGTCAGGGCCAAAATGCCACTGCTGCCTTTGACGATGGGCACCTGCTGGTGCGGCATCACCTGGCCCATCATCGGTCCACCCATCACCAGGCGGGCGGGTGTTTCGGTTAGTCCACCGCAGAATTCGATCAGATCCTCCACCCGGGTGCCGATCGGGACCAGTACATTCTGCGGATTTTTAACCGCGCCGCCGGAGACGGTCACGACCCGTGAGATCAGCGGTTCGTCGATTCGCAGAGTGCGGTAGATGGCGAATGCGGTGCCGACATTGTGAACGCAGACGCCGATGCCGCCGGGTAGCTGGCCGTGGGGCAGCTCGTGGCCGGTGATGATCTGCACCAGCTGTTTCTCCCACCCCATCGGATAACGCGACGGGATCTGGATCACCTCGACGCCGTCGCTCCGTGCAGCCGCGGCTTGCATCGCATCAAACGCGGCCTGCTTATTATCTTCGATGGCCAGCACCGCACGCTTGGCCTGCAGCGCGTGACGAATCAGTCGAATCCCGTCGAGCACGTCATCGGGGCGTTCCTGCATCAAGCGGTCGTCGCAGGTCAGGTAGGGTTCGCACTCGCTGCCATTGATGATCAGGGTGTGAATCGGGTTTTTCGGGTTGGGCATCAATTTGACCGCCGACGGGAAGGTCGCTCCACCCATGCCGACAATGCCCGCTTGGCCGACGCGTTCGGCAATCTGCTGGGCGCTCAGGTCGAACGGATCGCCCGCTTCGGTCAGATTTTTGAATATGCGTTCCTGCACATCGGTTTCGATCACGATGGTACGTACCGGCAAACCGCTGGGGTGAGCAGCAGGGTGCTCCTCGATCTCGATAACGGTGCCCGATCCGGGTGCGTGAATGGGGGCGGAGATCATCCCCTGGCTACGTGCCAGTAGCTGTCCCTTCTCGACCTTTTCACCAACCTCGACCTCGGCTTTGGCCGGAGCGCCGATATGTTGTTGCAGCGGGATGTATAGCCGCTTGGGCATCGGCATCCGTTGGATTTCCTGACGTTCGGTGTGATGCTTAAGTGCTTCGGGGTGGACGCCACCGCGTAATCCAAACAGCTTCATTGGGCACCGTCCATTTCAGCCAGCGGGATGCGGAAAGGGTTGGGGCGTGGTGGTTTGCTCCAGCGCCAGTTGCTCAGGTTAAGCTGCATCTCAGCCAGCAAAATACCTTCGGTCGGGCAAGCGTCGACGCAAGCACCGCAGCCGTTGCAGGCTTCGTTGAGTACCACGTGGAGCTGCTTGGGTGCGCCGACGATGGCATCGGTGGGGCACTCCTGAATGCACTTGGTGCAGCCGATGCATAGCTCAGAGACCACCTTGGCCAGGCTAGGCAAAACCGGTGAGGCGGGCTGCTGTTGCTCTAGCGGGCGCCCTAAGGCTTCCGACAGTTGTCGGGCCATAGAGGGGCCGCCGGGAGGACAGAGTGTCAGCGGTGCTTTGCCGTTGATCAGTGCGGCGGCGGCTTGGCCACAGCCAGCATAGCCGCATTGGCCACACTGGGTTCCAGGAAGCAGCTCGGTGATCTGGGCAATCTGCGGGTCCTCTTTGTACGGCAGAAAGTAGTTGACGGCGCTAAGCATCAGGCCGAGAACCATGCCGATCAGGGTCAGGATTAGAATGGAGCTGATCATAATGTCGCTCTCCCGCTGTTATTTTTATTGTGGCTAGATTGAGTGTGATTGATGGTTGCGCTAGGTCGTCGGCGTCACTGCAGTGGCAAGCCGGAGAAACCTAAAAACGCCATCGACAGTAGCCCTGCGGTGATAAAGGCGATGGGCGGCCCGGCAAAGAGTTTGGAGGTGCTGGCGAGTGCTTGGCGCTCACGCAACCCGGCAAAAATGACCAGTACCAACAAGAAGCCCAGCGAGGCGCCGACGCCATATAGCACGCTCTGTAAAAAACTGTTGTTCTGCTGGGTGTTGAGCAGCGCGACACCGAGTACGGCGCAATTGGTGGTGATTAGCGGCAGGAAGATTCCCAGGTTCTGATACAGCGTAGGACTTAGGCTACGGATGCACATCTCGGTGAACTGAACCACACCCGCAATGACCAAGATAAAGCTCAAAATACGCAGGAATTCGACCTCCAGCGGCAGCAAAATATAGTGCTCGATCAGCCAACTAGCGGCGGTCGCCAGGGTCAGTACGAACATGGTGGCCAGCCCCATACCGATGGCTGAATCGATCTTGCTGGAGACCCCCATAAAGGGGCATAGCCCCAGAAACTGCACCAGCACTACATTGTTAACCAGCGCCGTTCCGAGCAGCAGAATGAAGAATTCGTTCATCTATTCTCTCCGATCTGAGGCGCGTCTAGTGGTAGTGATGTGATGGGGGGCTGATGGTTTGGCCTAACGCCAAGGCCGTCACCGAAAAATCACTGCTGGGCTGCAGATCGCCGATGGCGATATCTCGATCGTCGGACGGGTTGAGTAAATAATCGATCACCGGCAGGTAGCTTGACTCGGCGACTTGCAGGTAGCGGATTAGCCGGTTATTCAGCGACGGAGCCAGTCGTAGCGCATCATCCCAGTAGTCCTCGTCATGGCGCAGTGGGGTGTCGAACGCAGATTGCGTAGCGTGTGACTGTAGTGATGAGCGCAACGCCTTGATGGTGTTGAGTAGCTGATAAATCTGCGTTGAAATCTCGCGTCTGCGCGGTTTGAGGTTAGCAATAATCGAATGCTTGGATGACTGCTCTAGGAGGCCAAAAAGCTGTTCCTCTTCGAGCGTAAAGCTATGCGTTATCTGTTCAAGAGCCGTCTCTAAACCGGCCAATATGGCACTCATCCGAGCGGGAATAGGTTGTGCTGAAAGGTGCTGATAGCAGCTGGATTGCTGCTCCTCTTCCAGTAGCTCTAGCCATTCGATGGGGGTGAATAGGTCATTGTGCAGGCGTCGGATAATTTTATTGTTATATGACATATGGTTTTCCAACCTGTTGAAATATGACTGTTTTTGTTTCGCCTTTATAGCCTGGTGGAGAGTGGCTAAGAAACATTCTATCTAATGCAAAGCAAATGTTTACGTTGACGTTAAGTTGTGGTTATACTAGATCAATGTTCTCGTTAGCGTCAAGTTGAAAATGGAACGCCACGAAGACCTTTACTCAAGTTCAGATGCGGTCATGCCTTTACCACAGCAGAGCGTCATCGCTTAACCATTACACGGGGAGTAACCCATATGACGGTACCTTCTATATCCATCACCATGACTGGTAGTGGCGGTTCAGGTGTTATGACTGCGGGTAACTTGCTGTTAGAAGCGGCAGGTCGTGCAGGCTGGTTCGGGATGATGACCCGATCTGCCGGTCCGCAAATTCGTGGCGGTGAAGCTGCGGCGATGTTGCGTTTGTCGTCAGAGCCGGTGTTGGCTCACCAGGATCGTTATGACATTTTGCTGGGGATCGACTGGAAAAATGCCGATCGTTTCGCCGCCGAGATCCCACTCGATGGCGATAGTTTGATTGTTGGCCCTGGCGAACCGCCTGCCATCTTCGCCGAAGCAGCCGGACAGCAGTTTCAACTAGATCTGCCCAAAATTGCCAAGAGTGTCAGCGGTGGCCGTCCCAACATGGTAGCGCTGGGCGTTGCGGCGGCGATCGTGGGATTACCCGAGGAAGCCGTGGCTCAGGTTATCGATAAGGCTTTAGGGCGCAAAGGTGCTGACGCGGTCAGCGCGGGTATGGAGTCGGTACGTGCGGGTATAGAGGCAGCCAAAGCGCTGCCCAGTTTTGATAGCTTGGCGGTTAACAGTGAGGCTGAGACCGCCAACCAAGAGGCACGCTGGAACATCTCCGGTAACGAAGCTTGCGGCTTGGGCGCCGTGCGGGGCGGGGTGCGTTTTGTTGCCGCCTACCCGATTACCCCGGCCACCGAAGTGCTCGAGTGGTTGGCACCGGCACTGCCCAAGCTGGGTGGCGCGCTGGTACAGGCTGAAGACGAATTAGCATCGGTGACTCAGATTATCGGTGGTTCCTTTGGCGGCACGCCCTCTTTGACGGCCACCTCAGGACCCGGTTTGGCGCTGATGATGGAATCGATCGGATTGGCCGTCGCATCCGAGACCCCGATTGTGGTGATCGATGTGATGCGCGGAGGCCCTTCAACCGGTATCCCCACCAAGTCGGAACAATCGGATCTGAATATCGCCCTCTACGGACTTCATGGCGATGCTCCGCACTTGGTGTTGGCGCCGTTAACTATCGGCGATTGTGTATTCACCACCCAGTGGTCGGTGGTGTTGGCCGAGAAGCTGCAAACGGCCGCTATCGTGTTATCGGATCAAGCGTTGGGACAGACCCGGGCGATCATTCCCAGGCAGCAAGATGTGGGGATGGTAGCCGAGCGCGAGGTGCCCGAAACGCTAGATGAGAGCTATCAGCGCTATGCCAATACCGAATCAGGCATCTCGCCGATGTCGATTCCGGGGCAAGTTGGCGGTCAATACTGTGCCGATGGGTTGGCGCACACGCTGACCGGACTACCGTCGAGTAAGGCCGACGATCACCATCTGCAGATGGACAAGCGGCTGCATAAACTGACCAACTATGAGTTCTCGAGCCATTGGGCCGAGATAGAGGGGAGCGACGATGCCGAGGTAGCGGTACTGACCTGGGGATCGAGTTACGGTGCTGCCAGTGAAGCGATAGCCGCTATGCGGGCCGAGGGTAAGAAGGTACGTTTGATCGCGATGCGTTTGCTATCACCCGCTCAGCCAGAGAAATTGGCCGATGCGCTGCAAGGTATCAGTAAAGTGTTGGTGGTTGAACAGAGTCACAGCGGACAGTTTTATCGCTACCTACGTGCCCAATACGATATCGATGCGGAAGTTCGCTCGATGGCGGTGCCGGGCCCCCTGGCTATCCGTCCTTCCGATGTCCTTAAAACCCTTAGCGAGTGGAGCTGATCATGATAGCGACTACAGGAACACATTCATCCGAAGGGGGTTGCCAGATCATGGCGGCCAAGGATTACAAGTCAGGCGTCAAGCCAGTATGGTGTCCGGGATGCGGCGACTATGGGGTGCTGCTATCGCTGACCAAGACCCTGGCCGAGCTGCAGCTAGCACCCGAACAAGTGTCGGTGATCTCCGGCATCGGCTGTTCTTCGCGAATTCCTGCCTACCTGAAAACCTACGGCTTTCACGGTGTTCATGGCCGGGCTTTGCCACTGGCGACCGGACTCAAGGTATCGCGTCCGGACCAGACCGTGATCGTGGCCAGCGGTGACGGTGATGGTTTCTCGATCGGGGGTAACCATTTCCTCCATGCCTGTCGGCGTAACGTCAACCTGACCTATATCGTGATGGATAATCAGCTCTATGGCATGACTAAAGGCCAGGCCTCGCCTACCAGCGCACCCGATTGGGAGAAGGGCAAGCTGACTCCTGGCGGAACCGGTATCAACCCGTTCCATCCACTGGTGGTGGGGTTGGCCTCGGGCGCTAACTTTATCGCCCGCGTATCGGGTACCGACGCCAATGGCGCCGTGCCGATCTTGAAAGAGGCGATCGAGCATCCCGGCTTCTCGCTGGTGCATATTCTTAGTCCCTGTATCACCTACAACCGTGATCAGTTGGAGTGGAAAAAGCAGGTGCGGCAAGCACCGGTTGCGGCCACTAGCGACCCTGCCAAAGCCGCAAGACGACTGATGACCGACGATAATCTTAATCTGGGTGTGCTCTATAAAGGCGATAGAAAACCCTATCAGCCAGACCTTAAAGCGCAGGTTGATAGCGTAGAGGTGCTAGAGGAGCAGTTCGCCGTGTAAGTCAGTTATTTAAATGCCGAGTTAACCCTGCTTGGCCATTGTTGAAAGCCGACTTTAACAGCAGGCCATTCCTATTTCGTGTGGAAACGTCAAAAAGTCTAGCCCATCATGGCTAGGCTTTTTGCGTTACAGATGTTTTGGAGTTCCAGGCCAGCTTGCTGGGCGAAGTTGAACGCCTTGTTATGCGTGTCGTAATACATTGTTTATGACTTTAATAAGTTCATTGGCAGATCTTGGCTTTTGGTTAGCAATACTTGATGATTGCTTTCTCCATTCAGTATATTCGTTTAGATATTTTTCAAAACTTTTGCCGTTTACGCCCATTTAAATGAGCCAAATATTTCAAAGCTGCTTCTCGATGTTTTTCGTAGAAAGCACTTGCTAGAATCTCAGGATTTTCCCCTTTATTTAGTTCGACCAAGCAATACTGAAAAGACACTTTCAGATTATTAGCGCTTTAGTAGTGACTAGTTAAAGGCCAAATAGTTAAATCATTAATTAACCGGTTGACAAAACTTTGACACCTGTCGATACTTTTAGTGTCAAAAAAATGTTCACTTGGTTCTGCTATGGCTTCCTCTCTTTCCATTCTTCTTATCGACGACGATCTCGAGCGTAGCCGTGTGCTGCAGTCGTTATTCGAGTATTCGGGTATCGATTGTCGGGCGGTGGATTTTCCGGGTTGGTCACAGCAGCAGGGGATTTTGACGCCGGGGATGTCGGCGGTGGTGCTGGGCGATTGTCGGCAGGCGGTGGTGCTGGAGCAGATGTTAACCGAGCTGCAGAGTCGTGATCCGCATGTGCCGGTGTTGTCTATCTCTGATTGGGTCGAGTCGCAGGCATTGAGTGCGCCGCTGCGTGGCATGCTAGTGGGTCGAGTTGAATTACCGTTGCAGCAGCGGCAGTTGTTAACCGTGCTCCATCAGGCGCAGTTTTATCGTCAGCAACGCGAGGCGGCCAATGGTCAGCTTCGGTTGTGGGAGGATCACAGCAAACTCTACCACCTCCTGGTTGGGGGGAGTCTGCCGATGCGTCGGGTGCGGGCGATGATGGCGCAGGTGGCGGATCGCGATGTCAGTGTGATGATCACCGGCGAGTCGGGCACCGGTAAAGAGGTGGTGGCACGTAATCTTCACAACAGCTCGTCGCGGGCAGGTGGCCCGTTCGTGCCGGTTAACTGCGGAGCGATCCCGCCTGAGTTGCTTGAAAGCGAGCTCTTTGGTCACGAGAAAGGCGCGTTTACCGGCGCGGTGTCGACGCGTCATGGGCGGTTCGAACTGGCGGACGGTGGCACGCTGTTTCTTGACGAGATCGGCGATATGCCGTTACCGATGCAGGTCAAGCTGCTGCGGGTGTTGCAAGAGCGCTGCTTCGAGCGGGTCGGGGGGAACAAAACGATCGGGGTGGATGTGCGGATCATTGCCGCGACCCATAAAGATCTCGATACCATGATCGCCGAAGGCGTGTTCCGTGAAGATCTTTATTACCGACTAAATGTATTCCCGCTTGAGATGCCGGCGTTGCGCGAGCGGATGGAAGACTTGCCGGCATTGTTGAATGAGTTGGTGAATCGGGCGCAAAGCAGTGGTTTGGGGCTATTGCAGTTCCATGACAGTGCGCTGCTGTCTTTATCTCGCCATCCTTGGCCGGGTAACGTACGCGAACTGGCCAACTTGGTTGAGCGGTTGTCGATTCTGCACCCTAATTCGGTTATTAGCATCAACGAGTTGCCGCAGAAGTTTCGCTACCTTGACGAAGACGAACTGCCGGGGCATCTCAAGCGTCCGGTGATGGCTCCGGTGATTAACGATGATGGGGTGGTCGAGGCGGTATCGGTGGGCAGTTATCTGCCGCCTGAGGGTATGGACCTGAAAAAGTATCTCAATGACCTGGAGCGTTCGCTGATCGAGCAGTCATTGAATGAAGCCGATAACGTCGTCGCACGGGCGGCAGAGTTGTTAAGCATCCGCCGAACCACCTTGGTTGAGAAGATGCGTAAGTACGCCATCGTACGAAAGTGAAGCCAGTCAAAAAGTGAGCAACCGATGAGCACCGATCAACCCTCAACTCCTGAGTTAAACGCCAACGCAGCCGATCTGGCTAGGCGTGAGCGCGAGTTGGCGGAGGCGTTTGCGCAGTTCAATCAGATGTCGGATCAGTTGTCGCAGTCATATACCGAGCTGGAGCAGCAGGTTGAACTGCTTAATAGCCAACTCGAGCAGCAGGCGCAGGAGCGCGAGCGCGAGCTGGCCGATAAAGAGCGCATCACCCTGCGGTTGGAAAATCTGCTTCAGCTACTGCCGGGCGGAGTGATCGTATTGGATCAGCATGGTCACGTGCAGGAGTGCAATGCCGCCTCGATTGAGTTACTGGGCGAGCCGCTGAAAGGCGAGGCCTGGGGTGAAGTGATCGAGCGTAGCTTCGCCCCTCGCGTAGATGATGGTCATGAAGTGTCGCTCAAGAGTGGCCGACGGGTGAGCTTGGCGACCCGCTCGCTGGAAGGCGAGCCGGGACAGATTATCTTGCTGACAGACCAAACCGAAACCCGCGAGCTGCAGGCTCGGCTTGGGCATTTCCAGCGGTTGTCGTTTATGGGCAAGATGATGGCATCGCTGGCGCATCAGATCCGCACACCGTTGTCAGCAGCGATGCTATATAGCTCTCATCTGACTAAGCCTGAATTGAGGCCGGATCAGCGGATAAAATTTGCCAATAAAGTGCGCGGTCGTCTGAACTCGCTAGAGGAGCAGGTTCGGGATATGTTGGTGTTCGCCCGCGGTGAAACCAAGCTTACCGACCTGGTGACCAGCGAGCAGCTGTTTAGCGCCGTTGAGGACGCTCTGGACGTCCCGCTGACACATGCCGACGCCGATGCCGATTGTGCCAACGGTTCGCCGGGCATGCTGCTGTTGTGCAATCAGGAGGCGCTGGTCGGGGCGCTGATGAATCTGATCAATAATGCGTTGCAGGCCGGGGCGCAGGAGCTGGTGGTGCGCTCGGTGCTGGTCGATGAAAGTTGTTTGAGGCTGCAAGTCGAGGATACCGGCGCAGGTATGAATCCGCAGCAGTTGCAGCAATCGTTGGAGCCCTTTTATAGCACCAAGTCCCAGGGGACAGGGCTGGGGCTGGCGGTGGCGCAAGTGGTGGCGCGGGCGCACCATGGTGAGTTTTTTATCAACTCGGTTGAAGGCCAGGGAACGGTTGCCGGGTTTAAATTGCCGTATAAAGATCCGGCGGTGCTGGTGGCCGCTTCTCAAAATAATCTAAACGATGGCGCGGAGAATTCGCGCGATAACTCAATCGATCAGGAATGCCCCGATGACTAAAGCTTGCGTGCTGGTCGTAGAAGACGATGCCGAACTGCGTGAAGCGCTGTGCGATACCCTCGATCTGGCTGGTTATAGCTTTCGGGAGGCGGACTCCGGCGAGGCGGCGTTGGCGCTACTGCAGGC
>JBALWS010000224.1:0-2903 GCA_036960405.1 Halopseudomonas sp.
CCTGTTACCGCAAGTTTTAGCAGCCCAGGCAGGCTGGCGCGACGCTCCGAGGCTCAACTATTGGCGCATCGTTAGGATAGCGATCCCCGAACCGCTGCGTCGTCAGGGTGCCGGGCAAGCGATGGTGCAGCGACTTTTTAACCGGGCGCAACAGGCCGGGATAGATATCCTCGGAACCAGTTTTGGTGCCACCGCAGACTTGTTGCCCTTTTGGTACTCGCAATCGATGTTGCCACTGCGGTTAGGGCTTAAACGAGATGCCAGCAGCGGCTGTGTGTCGCTGATTTATGGTTGCGCCTGCTCAGCGGCGGGGCGAGCACTGCTTGACCCCGTTTTTCAGCGCTTTGGTCGTAATCTATCCAGGCAGTTGCAAGGGGCGAATGCTGATCTGGAAGCCGATATCGTTCGTTTGTTGCTGCAGCAGAGCCGTGACGTGTTGTCCGATCCGGTCGATATGCAAGACATTCAGGACCTGTATGCATTTGGTTTGGGACAGCGCGGCATCGAGCAGGCCGAACCGGCACTGTATCGATGGTCCTTACAACAACTTAGCGACCCAGCGGTAACGCTGGATCTATTACTCGAGAGGGTGTTGATTCACCGATATATTCTACGGCGTGACTGGTCGGAGATCGTTGCGTTGCTATCGCTCACCGGTGCACGTCAAGCCGAGCGTTGGTTGCGCGATGCCTTAAAACCGTTACTGACTCATTATTCTGAATCGCGTGGTTTGAGCGCTGACTAGGTGATGTGCCCTGATCATCGCAACAGCCGCCGTTGAGTAAATAAGCTAACCTGTGTTCAAAGGCTAGCTTGTTCGCGAGGTGTTGATGTCCCCGTTTGAATTAATTGCTCATCGTGGTTATCCATCGCGTTCCCCTGAAAATACCCTGTTGGGGTTTGAGCAGGCGATCGACGTCGGTGCCGAGTATATCGAGGCCGATGTTCAGCTCAGCGCCGATGGGGTGCCTTTCTTGTTCCATGATCGAACGATGACCCGGATCTGTGGGATCGCTGGCTCGATCCACCAAAAAAGCGCCGAGCAACTACAGCGTTGTTCACCCTTCGCTCCGCAACAGTTTGGCAATCGGTTCCGTCACATCCCGATGCTTCGTCTTGAGCAGTTGGTCGTCTTATTACAACAGCACCCTCAGGTGACGCTGTTTTTAGAAATCAAACGGGGGGTGATGAAAGCGTTCTCTCCCAGTCTTGCGGTAGCGCGAGTGATCGACTGTATCAAACCGGTGCAGGCGCAGGTGGTATTGATAAGTTTCTCGATCAAACTGCTGCAGCAGGCGCAACAACAAGGCTGGAAACGACTGGCTCCGGTACTGACCAGGTGGTATCAAATCCATCACCGATCGGTGTTAAAACTCGATCCTGAATATCTATTTATCAAATACTTACGAATACCTTTTGCTGTCGGTTATGAGGCTGCATCCCCTGGGCTGGTCGTCTATGAGGTGTCCGATATCGATGTTGCCTGCGACCTATCCAAGCGAGGGGTTGGCTGGATTGAAACCGATTCGATCGGCGAGATGTTAGCGGCGAGGGCAAGGCTGTGAGCCCATTACAGTCGCGTCATTTGCCCGATGATGATAACGGTTATGACCTGTTGGTAGTGGGAGGAGGCATCCAAGGGGCCGGAATGGCTCAAGCGGCATCGGCGGCCGGTTATTCGGTGCTGCTGGTTGAACGAGACGATTGGGGCTGCGGTACCTCTAGCCGTTCCAGTAAATTGATCCATGGTGGTCTGCGCTATTTGGAATCGGGCCAGTTTGCGTTGGTACGCAAGGCGCTCAAAGAGCGTCAGGTATTACTCAACATCGCACCGGAGTTGGTTAAGCCCGTACCTTTCGTTATTCCGGTATATCGGCACAGCCAGCGCACCGATATGATGCTCTACACCGGTCTGCAACTCTATCGCTGGTTAGGGCGAGGCTTGGTTTATAACGATTTTGACCGGTTTGAACCCGACGACCCTCAGTTCGACAGCTTGTGTGGAGGGGGGCTGATTAGACAGGATTTGCGTGCGGTCTATCGCTATTGGGATGCCCAAACCGACGATAAAATGTTGACGCGATCGGTGGCTACTTCGGCGAGCACTTTGGGTGCCAAGCTCGCTCGTGGCTGGAGTCTGACCCATGCTCAGCCCTGTGATTATGGCTGGCGCGTCGACCTGAGTGATGGCAACAGCTACCGCAGGGTCGAAGCGAGCGTGCTGATCAATGCCACGGGGCCCTGGGTATCGCAAGTTCAAACGCTTATTCATAGCGCTCCGGCGCCGCTATCAACCGAGCTGGTTCAGGGGGCGCATATCTTGGTCGAAGGCCGCTTGGGTGACTCGGTGTTCTATCTTGAAACCGAAGATCGACGCGGTGTGTTTGTGATGCCATGGCAGCAGGACTCGCTAGTAGGCACCACCGAAACCCCCTATGTTGGTGATCCATCGCAGTGCCGGGTGTTACCGCAAGAGGTAGATTATTTGCGCGATGCGCTGCGGCGATACTTTCCTGAATTGACCGTTAAGATCAAGTCCCAGTTTGCTGGTTTAAGAGTGCTGGAGGGTGGCAACGGCGGTTTTTTCCATCGTGCGCGTGATACGCGACTGCAGGAGTTCTGGCACGAGGGGCGCGGGCTGGTGTCGTTGTACGGGGGCAAGTTGACCACCTATCGAACGACCGCGCAGGCGGTGATCAAACGCTTAGAACCTCATCTGGGGAAACGTCAGCCGTTGGCCGATACCGCTACACTTCAGCTCGTCCCTGTTGAAGCGGCTAACGCTTGATGTTACCGGTGCAGTCGTCGATTCATTTCAACCTGCCAGGCTTGGTAGCGCTGTTGTAGCCCTGGGTTATGGCTAGGTTTGATAACGTTTTTTTTGCTGGTGATGCACCAGTCGT
>JBALWS010000064.1:0-24394 GCA_036960405.1 Halopseudomonas sp.
GCCAGCTGGTGGAAATCTACCGGTCCATCGAGGCCTTCTGAAACAAGAGCAAAGCTCTTACCGTCGTCATCGGAGCGGAGCAGTCCGGTGTTTCCTCCGTGTGAGGGGTGGCCGCTGGCAAACACAACACCCGATACCGGCTCTCTAGTCAGCCCCATGACATCGAAGGGTTGTTGAGACACCCGGTTGGCATTGTTGTGCTGGTAGCTAAAGAGGCCGTGATGTGCCCCGAGCAACAGCGTTTGTTGTTCGTCACCGGCAAAGGTGAGGTTGTGTATATGGCCAAGACTATCCAGAGAGCCAGCGCTCGATAGCGAAGGCAACACTGCGAGGGTAAGGGAGAAAGATGACAAGAGACTATTTAGCTTCATGGATTTGGCTCATTGTTACGGGTTGAAAATTATTTCTGTTCGGAGAGATCAGCGGACGGGAATGGAGGTTCCGCCGTGGCGTTAGGGCTAGCTCAAGGTTTAGTTCCAGCGCCAGCGCCATTTTTGTTCCACACGTAAGCCTCTTACCGCTATTGAGCAGTAGGAATATGGACGCCAGTAATAGAGTTTTTGTTAAATACAGATACACATTGCTAACCCGGACGATAAATACAACGCCTAGCGATCTGCCAGAGCAGACGCTCGGCCATTACGTCAGTTGAGCAGCTGTTAGATCAGAAATGAGCAGTTTTTCAAAAAAATGGGGGGAGGGTCAGGAAGGGAAACAGCAGCATCTTTTGATGGTATGTTCTGTTGATCAGCATGGATAGTCTGATCGTAAAGCGATAGTGACAACCAGAATAGAGACAACTCCCACACTGGCTCGCTGTTATCAGAAAGAGGAGGAGCAACGGGGAGTGGTGCCATAGATCCGCTGCTGCAGCAATCAAGATGTTCTGGGTTATCTTCGGTAGGAGCAATACTGTGCGTGCTGTGCTCAGGCATAGAGATCGAGTGGTCAGGCATCTCCATGGACAAAACGGAGCGGCATCCCATTAGAGTCCAAATTACCACCAGCAATAGAGCTATGGGTTTGGTGATTTTTTTATATTTTGCTGCCAGAGTCACTCGTTTCTTACTGCCCGCGTAGATGAGTTTAGTTGTGATTAAATATCACATGTAAAGCAGGGGTATAACAAGGGCGTCCGCACAGATTTACATACCGTTAGTTGTCATGAGTCAAAAAAATCTATGCTTTTATCTCCTGAAAGGGAGCCGAGAACACATAATATAAACAGGGTGAGGCATTGTGTCGGCGAAGCATTCCATGAAAAAGTTTCATAATGTGCTGCAGTAGTTTTGTTAGTACCTATGGCTGTTTTGTCGCATCACTTGTCATAAACGGTCACTGATCTCGTGTCCTTTTGGTTGGGGGGCGGTTGATGGTCATGACCAGCGCGACATAGCAGCAGGTGACTCTGGGTGTCCAACAGTTGACCGTCACCATTAATCAGCCAACTCTCCGCTCTCCCCCCAACTTCTTTGTTTTAGGCTCCAGCGTCAGGTCGTCACCAGCACCTGAATCGCATCGAGCTTGAGTAAACTGCGATCGATCGTCTGCTGCAGCTCGTCGATCAACTGTTGCTGCTGTTCAATCTCCGTTACCCGTATAGCAGGATTCACCTTGGCCAGCGTCTGCAATCGCTCTAGCTGCGGCTGCTGCAGTGCCAGCATCTGTTTTTGCGCTTGGGCAATCAATTCAGGCAGCCGTTGCTGAGCGCTTTTATCGGCGGTAGCCAACAATTGAGTGACCGGGTCGCGTAGCGGCTTGATCAAGTTTTTAGCGGCCTGGTAAGGCAAGTGCTGGGCCAGACCAATTAACTGCAGTTCGTTGATCAGCGCGCTGCAATCGGTGCCATCGGCAGTTAACAACAGTCGGTATCCACCACTGGGCAGATAGCGTGGAATCTGCAGCCCTTTCGGCGCGGGACAATGCAGCTGAAACAGGCATTCGAGTAGCAGCGTTCCGGGCTTGATGCCAGGCATTTTGAGTGTGCAAATAGCGGTATTACCAGCATCACCTTCGGTGATCAGGTCGAAGGCGCCCTGCACCAGCGGGTGCTCCCAGGTTAAAAACGCCATATCTTCGCGCTCAAGCGCTTGTTGGCGATTGAAGCTACCGCTCAACCCCTCCTCCGGCAGTCCCGGGAAGCTACAGCGCATGTGATCGCCAGGATGGACGATGATGCTGTGCTCTGTATCGGGCTGCAGGTCGACGCCGAAGTGATCGAAACAGCTATCCAGAAAATCGCGCAGCGCCTCCTCTTCCTCCGCAGCGGTCACTGTTTCTAATATCAGCTGGGCGGGTTGCTCACGGCAGGAGTTGAGCTCCAGCAGCCGGTCACGCCCTTGATGCTGGTGCTGCTGCAGGGCTTGCGCCTGTTGCCTGGTATCGGCAATAAACTCGGCAAAGTGGGTCTCATCATTGTCGAGCAGCAACCGTTCGAGCTGCCCGCGTTGCTGCTCTAGCAGCAGATGGCCGTATGGGCAGGGGCTCAAAAAAGCGTCCAAACCCTCGTGCAACCAGCGAAGCAGATGATGGCTGGCGCTGTGCTGGCAGATCGGTATATGAATCTCGACTCGGTCGGTTTGCCCAATTCGATCCAATCGACCGATACGCTGCTCAAGCAGATCAGGATTGAGCGGCAGGTCAAACATGACCAACTGGTGGGCAAATTGGAAGTTGCGCCCTTCGCTACCGATCTCGGAACAAACCAGCACCTGCGCGCCGTATTCTGGGTCGGCAAAATAGGCCGCCGCACGATCTCGATTGACCAGACTTAACTGTTCGTGAAACACCGCGCTACGCAAACCAACGCGTAATCGCAGATGCTCTTCGAGTTGCTGCGCTGTGAGTCTATCGGCGCAGATCAGCAGCACCTTGTCCTGCGCCTGCTGCAGTAGCCAGTTTTGTAGCCAGGTAACCCGTGGGTCGCTGTTGAGCCAGGCTTCTCCCTGCAGACGCTCAGGGTGCAACTGGTCATCCAGCGAAGCCGTAGCGTCCACTGTCATAGGTTCCAGCATATGCGGAATCAGCTCCCGCCCAGGGAATCCTTTAACCTGTTCGCGCGTGTTGCGAAACAGCACTCGGCCGGTGCCATGATGATCGAGCAGTTGATCAATCAACTCATCACGCAGCCGATCGTGATCACCATCTTGCTCGGCCTGGCTGATCAGCGATTGGTATTCACTGTCTTCGACATAGGGGGCAATCGCGGCCTGAAA
This sequence comes from Halopseudomonas sp., assembly GCA_036960405.1. Lineage (GTDB taxonomy): Bacteria > Pseudomonadota > Gammaproteobacteria > Pseudomonadales > Balneatricaceae > Motiliproteus. Next base: position 3,216 of record JBALWS010000064.1, read on the forward strand.
CGATGGAGCCTGTAATAAACCAGCAAGGTCGGCAGCATCAAGCAACTGCTCTACTAGCTGCCTGACCGGTAGGTAATCCTGTTCCTCGGCAACAAAACGGTTGAGGTCGTAATAGCGATCGGGGTCTATCAGCCGGAGCCGGGCAAAGTGGCCCTCTATACCGAGCTGTTCGGGTGTAGCCGTCAGCAATAGCAGCCCTTTGGCCTGTGCCGCCAGGATTTCGATGCACTGGTACTCGGGGCTGACTTGCTGCTCGGTCCAATGCAGGTGGTGCGCTTCATCGACGACTAACAGGTCCCAGCGACATGCCGACGCCAACTCGTGGTAGTGCGGCTCGTCAACCAGCAAAGATTGTGGACAGATAATGAGCTGGCTGGTCTCAAACGGATTATTGGAGAAGGGGTCGGGCTGAGCCGAGTCCAGCAGCGCGCGGTATTGTTCGCGATTCATAACGCTAAAGCGCAGGTTAAAACGGCGCAGCATCTCGACCAGCCACTGATGGATCAACGAATCGGGTACCACCACCAGCACACGTTCGGCGCGGCCACTGATCACCTGCTGATGGATAATCAGTCCCGCCTCGATGGTTTTACCCAAACCGACCTCATCGGCCAGCAGTACTCTGGGGGCGTGGCGCCGGGATACTTGCGAGGCGATATAAAACTGGTGCGGCAACAACTGAACCCGTGGACCTAACAGGCCTCGGGCGTCAGACTGGGCAAGGCGGTGCTGCTGGTAACGCGCGCTACGACGCAGTTCGAACGCTTTGTGGCCATCGATTTGACCGGCAAAAAAACGGTCCTGAGGACGGTTGAGTTCGACAAAGGGATCTAGGTCCATCTCATCGATCCAACCTAGCCCCTGTTGTGAGTCGACCGCATAGCGATAGAGCCCGGCAACACTTTCAACGTCCTCAACTTGATACTCAACCCCATCGATATCTTTGCAGTGCATCCCCTCTTCAAGACTGTAGCGACTTAACGGGGCATCATGGGTGGCGTAAGTGCGATACTCTTCAGCCGCGGGGAAGAACAACTGTACCTGGCGGCCAACCTGCTCGGTCACCATCCCCAAGCCCAGCTCCGACTCTCCGTGACTAATCCAGCGTTGGCCGGGCACAAAAACAACCTGCGCCATGAATGACTCCTGTTAACTCTATAAAAATAAAAGAACCCCGCAACGAAGCGGCGGGATTAAAGCAAAGCGATGTCGCTACAATAATATTGCTACGGCTTAGACCAGCGATCCGCAGCGGTTAAGTCGGTTTGTTTCTGCTCGACCCAGCGATCCTGGCTCTGACTGCGCTCTTTTTTCCAGAATGGCGCGTCTTTTTTCAAGTAATCCATGATGAATTCACAGGCAGCAAAAGCATCCGTACGGTGGGCGCAACTGACCCCTACATAAACGATCAGATCGGTCGGTTTGAGCGCGCCAACCCGGTGAATAACACTGACCCTGTTGAGCGGCCAACGCTCACGGGCTTGCTTAACAATATCCTGCAGGCAGTTTTCGGTCATGCCTGGATAGTGTTCGAGCACCATCTCTTGCAACGGATCATCAGCCAAGTCACGCACTAAACCGGTGAAAAAAACGATCGCGCCGACTTCGCCTTGATCATCGCGCAGCCGCTCAAACTCTTCGGCCACATCAAAAACATGCTGCTGGACTTGAACGTGGGTGGATGGGGATGATGTAGGTTGATTCACAATAGGCCACTCGAGACTTAATTTAAAAAAGGACAACTTCGCTATTCTACCAATAGATAGCCAAGCTGAGTAACTCAGAATTTATGATACCGGAGGATTGGTTGCGGTTTCTTCATCGTCTACACTTGTGGCCAAAATTTTAGTAGCACAAGGATTACAGAATGCGTTGGACGCCCCATGCCACAGTAGCCTGTATAGTCGAGCACGAAGGTCGCTTTTTACTGGTTGAAGAGTATTCAAATAACCAGCGAGTGCTCAATCAACCGGCCGGGCACTTGGAACCGAACGAGACCCTGCTAGAAGCGGTCAAACGAGAAGTGATGGAAGAAACAGCCTGGGAGGTAGAGGTCACCGATCTGGTTGGCTTTTATACCTATACCTCGCCCCATAACCAAACCTGTTACCACCGCTGGTGCTTCATTGCCAAACCGGTTGAACACCATCCAAGCAAGCCGCTAGACGAGGTGATCCTGCAAGCACTGTGGCTCAGCGCCGACGAGATTCGCCAGCAGCGCGACCGGCTGCGCAGTCCAATGGTGTTACAGGCCATCGAAGATTACCTCGCTGGAACGCGCTACCCGCTGGCACTGATCCAAGAACACATAGCGACAGCTTAACCCGTTGCTATCGCCCCGTCGGCTTGATCGGTACAATAGCGTTTTACCTTTTTACAGAGCTTATCTTTATTCATGTCCGTTAACAGCGCGTCCAGCAACACCCCAGCAAAAGTGATCGTCGGTATGTCCGGCGGAGTCGATTCTTCTGTATCCGCGTTGTTATTACAGCAGCAGAGTTATCGGGTCGAAGGCCTGTTCATGAAGAACTGGGACGAAGACGACGGCACCGAATACTGCACCGCGATGGACGACTTGTCCGATGCGCAGGCCGTTTCCGACAAGCTGGGGATCACCCTGCACACCGCCAACTTTGCGGCCGAATATTGGGACAATGTGTTCGAGCATTTCTTGAACGAATACAAAGCAGGCCGTACGCCAAACCCAGACATACTCTGCAATAAAGAGATCAAATTTAAAGCATTTCTGGATTACGCCAAGGCGCTGGGAGCTGACTACATCGCCACCGGCCATTATGTCCGCCGCCGTGACATTGACGGCCAAGCCCAGCTACTGCGTGGCCTCGACGGCAACAAAGACCAGAGTTACTTCTTGCACGCCGTGGCCGGGACCGAGATCGCCCAGACACTGTTTCCGGTAGGCGAGCTGGAAAAACCCGAGGTACGCCGGATCGCCGAACAGCACGATTTGGTCACCCACAACAAGAAGGACAGCACCGGTATCTGCTTTATCGGCGAGCGTCGCTTCCGTGATTTCTTGCAGCAATATCTGCCCGCCCAACCCGGTGACATCAAAACTCCCGATGGCATAAAAATCGGCCGTCACCAGGGACTGATGTACCACACTATCGGCCAGCGCCAGGGTTTAGGCATCGGCGGCTTGAGTCAATTTCCGGATGAGCCCTGGTTTGTGGCGCAGAAGGACCTGGATCGCAATGTACTGATCGCGGTTCAAGGTGGTCAGCACCCGCTGCTGTTCAGCCAAATGTTGACGGCCAGTAGTATCGACTGGGTCGATGGCCAAGGCCCGCAACTGCCCTGCCGCTGCACCGCTAAAACCCGCTACCGCCAGGACGACCAAAGCTGCACCATCGACGCTATCGAGGGTGGCGGTTTTGCGGTTCGTTTCGATCAACCCCAGCGTGCGGTGACGCCCGGCCAATCGGTAGTATTCTATCAAGACGAGCTGTGCCTGGGTGGTGGCGTTATCGAAACCACTTCAGACTAATTTTTACACATAACACTCTACAGGCCCGACCATGTCACGTACCTTAGACCAACAAACCATCGCTCTGTCCGGAATTTTCCAAGCAGCCAGCCTAGTAGATCAAATCGCCAAGCGTGGCATGATTCCGCAAAATAGCTTTGAAGCCAGCATCGACAGCATTTTCATCACCTCACCCGACTCGATCGAGGATGTATTTGGCGGTGTTCACGAGCTACCGTTTAACTTGCAAACCGGGCTTAAGATCGCCAGAGATTTAGCCGATAAACAGGGTGATATCAGTAAAGACGCCACCCGTTACGCAATGGGCCTGCTACACCTTGAAAGCCGGCTTCGCAAACACCCGCAAATGCTGGATCAAGTAGCAAAGCGGTTAGAGCAGATCGGCCAGCAAGCACAATTTCATCGGGCCCAGGATAGCGCCTATTCTGAACCTGACAGCGCAGCCCCAGACCAAACCGAACAACCCCACTATGCTCGTAGCGCTGTTATCGCCAATATCGCCTCTCTGTACCAAGAGACGATTAGTACCTTTAGTTTTCGGGTACAGGTGACCGGTGAACCCCGCCACCTTAAGAACAGCGACAATGCCGATAAGATTCGTGCGCTTCTGCTGGCGGGTATCCGCTCGGCGATCTTGTGGCATCAGGTAGGTGGACGGCGCTGGCAGCTACTGTTTTTCCGCTCTCGGGTTGGCAACTCTGCAAAGCGTATCTTGCAATCGGCACAGACTCACTAAGCAGCAAAGCATTTCACCAAAAACATCTAATATGAGATCTGCGCTTTAAATCACCCTCATGTGCAGTTTGGTGCACCCTCTGTTTTGTGTATAATTTGCGCTCAAATTTTCTTCCCTCCTCCTTTTTCAGTTTAAGAGAGTGTGTCCATGGAGCTTTCAGCCCTTTCCGCCCTGTCTCCGGTTGATGGCCGTTACGGCAGCAAAACCGCTGCCCTGCGTCCGATCGTTAGTGAATACGGCTTAATCCGTTTCCGCGTCGAAGTGGAGATCCGCTGGCTACAACAACTGGCTAACCACCCTCAAATCGAAGAAGTGCCAGCATTCAGCGCCGAAGCCAATGCGGCTCTCAACGCTATTGTTAGCGATTTCAGCGAAGCCGATGCGCTGCGGGTTAAAGAGATCGAAAGCACCACCAACCATGACGTTAAGGCGGTGGAGTATTTCATCAAAGAGTGCTTTAAAGGCAACAGCGAACTCGATGCGATCAACGAATTTGTTCACTTTGCCTGCACCTCGGAAGACATCAACAACCTGTCGCACGCTTTGATGCTGCGTACCGCTCGTGATGAAGTTGTGGCAGTACAGATGCAGCAAGTAATCGATGCCATTGCCAAGCTGGCGCACGACTTTGCCGAGCAGCCGATGCTCTCACGCACCCACGGTCAGACCGCCTCGCCGACCACTCTGGGCAAAGAGATGGCTAACGTCGTTGCCCGTCTACGTCGCCAGCTTGAGCAGATTAAAAAGGTTGAACTACTGGGCAAGGTCAACGGAGCGGTGGGTAACTACAATGCCCACTTGTCGGCCTACCCGACAATCGACTGGCAGGCTAATGCCGAGACATTTGTCACCAGCCTGGGCCTGACTTGGAACCCTTACACCACCCAGATCGAACCGCACGACTATATCGCCGAGCTGTTCGACGCGGTAGCACGCTTCAACACCATCTTGATCGATTTTGATCGTGACGTCTGGGGTTACATCTCACTGGGTTACTTCAAGCAACGCACCATTGCGGGCGAAGTGGGTTCTTCAACCATGCCGCACAAGGTCAACCCGATCGATTTCGAAAACTCCGAGGGCAACTTGGGGATCGCCAACGCCATCATGGGGCACCTGGCCACCAAACTGCCGATCTCACGCTGGCAGCGCGACCTGACCGATTCGACTGTATTGCGTAATCTGGGTGTTGGTTTTGGCCAAAGCCTGATCGCCTACCAAGCCACCCTCAAAGGCGTCAGCAAGTTGCAACTCAACGCAGCGCGTATCGATGCCGACCTGGATAACAGCTGGGAAGTACTGGCTGAACCGATTCAAACAGTGATGCGCCGCTACGGTATCGAAGAGCCCTACGAGAAGCTGAAAGCGCTGACTCGTGGTCAGACCATCACCAAAGAGATTCTAGCGGAATTCGTCGAGCCGCTAGAACTGCCCGAAGAAGCCAAGCAAGCGATTCGCGAGATGACACCGCAGAACTACATCGGTAATGCGATAGCGCAAGCCAAAGCGATCTAACTGCTGATTTAGCAGTCATACAATGGGGCTTAACGGCCCCGTTTTTGTTTCCGCTGTTATCAACCAGCGAGAACGATTACAAAGCTATCTATTTCGAATAAAGCTGCAGCAAAAAAACGGAGCCGATGGGCTCCGTTTTGCATTCAAGCGGGCGCTATTAAACGCCCACTTCTTTCTCGTTAAAACAGCAGTGAGTAGAAAATTGCCAGCACCAAGAATAGACCGATAGCCACGAAGCTAAATCCAAACAGGTAGACAAGTGCCATGTACCATTTAGTTGGAGGCGGCAACAATCGGCTTTCTAGTTCATTTTTATCGACCAAACTCTGATACTCCAGCGGTCTTTCCTCCTTGAATTTAGACAGCGGCATTCTTTGAGTGAACACCACCGGATCAAGCGGAATCGATTCTGGACGCAGATGCGTGTGGAAGAAGTGGGCCACGAAGATAAAGATCGTTGCCAGCAAGGCCTCCTCGCCATGAACAATGTAAGCCAGGTTGATCGACCAGCCAGGAACATAGCGCGTAGTGATTTCAGGGAACCACAATACCAAACCTGACAAACCAATAACCGCTACACCCCAGAATACCGCCATGTAGTCGAACTTTTCCCAGTAGGTCCAGCGACCAAACGATGGCTTCGGACCCTTGCCGAGGAAATACAACATATTGGCCTTGATGTCCTTGGCGTCGCGAAGCAGAGGAATCATCGTATAGTCCTCTTTGAACAGCCCCATTACGGTGATTTTCTTCTTAGCAAAAAGCACCACCAACTGGGTCAGATGCAAGGCGAAATAGGCACCCGTCACGATAGCGCCGATGCGGTGCCACAGCGCCAGGTTTTCAGGGCCTCCCAGTACCGCTGCAATCCATTGGAACAAGCTGTTGTCAGCAAATTTCAACGTCATGCCGGTCAGAGCCAGCGTCAGGAAGCTGGTGATCACCATCAGGTGCAACAGTGTATGTGAAAGATTGAAGCGTCTCACATGCTGTTCTGTTGAGGATGATTGCTCGGCACCAGACAATTTATTTGCTTTACGTTCGGCCATTGAACGGTAGAACCAAAGCACTGTGTGAACACCAAATGCTGCAAAAACCATGAACAGCAGGCCGTTCATAGCCCAGAAGGCGTAGAACAGGATGGGGTAGTTTTCGCGGTCATGATAATCGGCGTGAGGCATAAAGCCTGCAAAGTTCTCATTGACCTTGTCATGACACTCGTTACAGGTTCCCTCCAGGTTGGTTGCATGAACTGGAGAACCCTCATCGGTCAGTGCCACCATCTCGTGGGACCCATGACAGTCAAAGCATTTGGCAGAATCCTCGCTTCCCAATCTCGCTGCCTTGCCGTGATAAGAAGAAAAATAGGTATCCATCAGGTTGGTATGACAGTTTCCGCAGCCCTCAACCACATTGAGACTGGTTTTGCTCTGCTTTGAAATAACAACATCATGAGAGTTGTGACAATCAATACAGCCGGGTGCGGTTAAAGGTTCGCCTTGCTGATCAAGCAGCCGGACCTCTCGCCCCTCTTTTTCAAAGTGAACACTCTCGGCTACCTTGTCGCCTATTTCGGTGTGGCATTTGACGCAGGTCGGCGGTTGAGTCTGCTTGCAGTCTGCTGCTGCTCCGGGACTCCACGACGCCAAATGATCGTTAAACGTTTTGGGATCCTGGCAATAGTTATCCTGCTCGTCGTGTAGGTCGTAGTGACACCTGACACAGGGCACTTCGTTGTGGGCAGAGTGTTCCTTGATGGTTTCACTGACAAAGACAGACGCTAGCGTCTCATCTTTATGCTGTTTCAGACTTTCTATACCGTGGCACTCCAAGCAGCTAGAATCAGCCGGTGCCAGTTTGGTAAAGGCGACGATCTCTTCGTAGGTGGTCAAGGGTAATTCTTTAAACCCTTTGGTCATCGTTGAAGAGGTGCTATGACATTTTGAGCAGTTTTCCTTCATGATCGGTTTGATGGTTTCAGCAAACACCGCATCATTTTTTCGGCCGTCGCTGATCCACTGCTCTACCGCGTCGATCTCTTTATCATCAGCAACATGTTGATACATGTTGTCACGCATGGCGCCCGTCAATCGAGAGTAGAGCGTACGGTCAACCGGTGGCCGTTCAGTCTGCTCCTCCTCAACATAGGCATCATCACTATCCTCTTCATCATCAGCGGTGCCGCATAGTTCGGGAGGACAGTCCTCATCCTCATCACTCTCTTCAACTATTTCCTCGTCACAAAGTTCTGGAGGGCAATATTCTTCCTCCTCTTGGGTCTCTTCTTCCTCTTCACACATCTCGGGTGGGCAGTATTCATCCTGCCCCTCCTCTTGTGCCATCAAAGAGGCAACCGGTGACCAGTTACCCGTAGCTGGACCGGATAATGGAAGCAAGCCAAATAAAATAGCTGCGCAAAACAGTGTAACGATGTGTTGAAATCTCAGGCGAAAAAGCATGAGGACTCCCGGTGCTTGGAAGTTGAAATGAAAAAGGCGAACCAACCCTCTTTCGGTTAAGTTCGCCTTTCGTTACTGCGCTAGCCTAGTTTATTTAAAGACCATCTTATAAGAGCCTTCGTGGTAAACGTGGTTGATTTGAGAGTTATCAAACACCGATACACCGAAGTAGTAAGGCTTTTTCTTGTCCTTGAACTGGACGTCTTGGGTATCGCTACCCTTGCCCCTAGTCACCAGCGCCCGCTTCACTTCCAGCGTCCACTTGCCCTCTTTCCAAGCGCCTTTAACCTGGATGTCGGTACGGTTGCCACCATAGAAAGAGTTCAGGTTGATCCCAGGAACTACATCACCTGGTTTGAAGTTATCAACGAAGTCAGCACGCTGCCAAGGTACAACCATGTACTTGTACTCGTCGCTATACGGTGAGTTCATGTACTTAGGCATCTTGCCGTCTTCGGTCATGTTGTTGGCGTAGCCGCCACCATCTTTGGTGTCGCCATGGCGGCCCCAGTTTTTGTTCTTCGCAGGATCAGCCACACTGTCGACAAACTGGTCATCAAACAGCCCCAGAGGATTGGTTCTTACACCTTTCCAATGCCACATATCGATAGTCTGACCTTCTTTGGTGTACTTGCGCCCCGCAGATTTATCTTTAAAGCCGTTGTTCATTCCGTCTTCGGTAATGTGGCAGGAAACATCACAGCCTTTCTTTTCAAAACCGTCTGCATTGATGTTCCAGTAAAGGCCAAGCTTGTCCTCGTAGTAAGTGTTGTCATGGCCGGTGCTGTCTTTGTTGACTAGCTGCTTCCAGCTACCATCTTCTTGCTTAACCCATGGGAAGCGCTCCAGGCTCCGGGTTGGGTCATCCCACTGAATCATGAAGTAGACATAATACTTGTCGTGCAAAGACTTCATGGTCACTTCTGTGCTTTTTATACCTTCGTAACCATTGCTGGGTTCGTAGGGACGCTCTGCGACTTTAATGGTCAGCGCTTTGGCATCTTTCCATGCCGCTTCTTCGACTGCATCCAAGACAATTGGTGCTTTGGTTCGCATGCTCTCTAAGGTGCCTTTGGCTTGAGCCATGGCAGCACCTGAAGCTGCTACAAAAGATGCCCCGATGAGTAAGCTGCAAAGTTGTTTATGGTTATTTTGCATTGTTTTTCTCCGTAAATACCATAAGTTAGAAAAAACACATGTAGGCACTATGCACCATTAAAATATTAATACAAGCACAAAATGCAAGGCTATTTATGAGACACAGAACGGCACTCCGACAGCTAAACGGGTGTGATAAATCAATTGATAATTGAAGCCCCCTTTCCTGTTAAAAATAATAGTCTGGAAATGCGAAAGTGCTGCCTGTATGCCGGATAACCAGCTACTTTTAGACTTTTTTATGACATGGATTAAGTAATTCCGACTGCTACGCCCTCCCCCGAAGTTTCATTGGACTGGTTGGCATACAGTCAGTCTGTCTTACCGTCTCGATTAATCTCGCCCAACCCTTGCGCTCATCCAAACGAATCATTACTGTTGGCGACAATTTTTTACCTCAGGTGCCCGATGATATCGGGTGAAACGAGAAGTCGGTGCGCTCAAGCAAGAGCAATCCCGACACTGCCCCCGCAACGGTAAATGATCTTAAGTGTCGGCGGGTACCACTGCGACAACCATCGTGGGAAGGTGCCGACATCTGCAGCCTGTTCTATCAGTGTTGCTCGATCATGAGTCCGGAGACCGGCCTGAATGTTCATCCACACTGTTTGGCTCATCTCGGGTGGAGATGGCAATGGATACCTCAGAACCTGATTATCTCGGGTTCTGCCTACCCGGCTGCGCCATAAGCGAGATGTCTTATGGTTCGTTTTTTGATGTTACTGGCGTTGTTAACACCATGGCTAGCTATACCCGTTCAAGCCGCGCAGCTGTTCGCCGTTGTGTCGGAGCGTTCGGCCGCCGAATGGAGCGCTGCCGCCCGGCAGTTTAATCGCAGTCACCCCGATCACCGGCTAATAGCCCGTACCCCTCAACAGCTGTTGATTGCTGATGCGTCACAGCTAGAGCAGTGGCTAGTGCAATCTGAGGTGGTATTTGCCGGTGGGGTCTTCGGTGAAGCGGTCGCAACATTAAACAGCGTTAGCGCACCGGCAACCCAAACCCGAATCGCCGTCCACAGCGACCGCGCATTACTGCCTTGGGTGAGATTGCACGGCCAAACGGTGTTTGATCCGGTCCCCGTCGAGCTGATCGATAGCTGGCGCAATCCTCCCACCGAGCAGCCACTATCCGACTGGCTAGCACAACAGCTGCAGTTGCACCCCGTGCAGGGGCGCTGGCTAAAGTTCAAGAGTTTGTGGAACCACCGCGGGGTTGAAAACCTCAGCGCTCTGATCTGCGAACTGCTGCGCCCCTACGACCGATCCATTGCCGCAGCCACGGTTGTTCCTCGCGCCAGCGTACGGATCTGGTTCGATGGCAACTGGTACGACACCAAGGCAGCAAACAACATGCTGCAGCCGCAACGACCGACGCTGTTTATCCTCGATCACAACAAGGCCGACCGTCGCGGCGATTGGGATCTGGTCGAACAGCTATGCCAGCAGCGCTCATTGCAATGTATCGCGGTGCTGTCAGCCTGGGGGACTCCCACCGAGGCTGCGATTAATTGGATGCGCCAACAGCTGCCCGCCTCAACCCCGCAGCTACTACTGAGCCTACAAGATTTTGTTCTCGGCGGTGGTGAACAGCGCCAGGCGGTGACCGAGGCATTAAAGCTATGGAAGGTGCCGGTGATTAAGGGGGTTCGACTGTGGGAGCAGACTCCTAGCCAATGGCAACTGTCGCTAGCTGGTCTGCCGGTCGAGAGTGTCCACTACCGCATCGCCATGCCCGAGTTGCAGGGGATCAGCCAGCCGCTGGTGTTAGCCGCGCTATCCGCGCCACAACAGGACAATTTGACCGGGATCGAGCTGCGGATCAGCCAACCGATCCCCTCTCAAATGGAGTTATTACAACTACGTATTCAGCGCTGGCTGGCACTGCAGACGCAGGCCAACGCCGATAAACGGGTCGCAATCATCTATTACAACCACCCGCCAGGACGTCACAATATTGGTGCCGACAACCTTAATGTGCCGCAGAGTTTATGGCAGATACTTCAAGCACTAAAGCAAGCGGGCTATTCTACCGGCCCCCTGCCTGACACGGCAGAAGCCTTTCTCGATCAGATTCAGCAGCAAGGGGTTAACCTGCCCGAAGATGCTGGGGCGCTGGCTAAACTGTCAACCCAAGCTGCGACGATGGATGCAGAACGCTACCAAACCTATTTCGACAGCCTACCCGCCACTCTGCGTGCCGAGATGCAGCAGGGGCCACTCGGCTATCTAGATGCATACCTGCAGCGTGCATTGCAAGCCGGTGAGATTGAGCTGGCACGGCAGCAGCTCAGCAACAGCGCCGGCAACATCCGTCACCTGCTCGAAGGCGTCGATCACCCTGCTCGCGAGCGGGCGCTAGCGCTATTCGATCAACTGGTCGATGGTTATCAGAACTGCATCACTGGGCAACTTTGTCAACAGGTCACGCTCCCGCTGCTGCAGGCTTTACTGGCATTGCAGATCGAAGGAATCCGCGGCTGGGGCGAAGCACCGGGGCGGGTGATGACCTGGCTGAATCGCTTATTAATCCCAGGGCTTCAATTCGGCAACGTCTTTATCGGGCCACAGCCACCACGCGGCTGGGAACTCAACGAAGAGTTGCTGCACGCCAACACCAGTTTCCCACCAACCCACCAGTATCTGGCGTTCTACCATTACCTGCGCCACCAATTCGGCGCCGATGCGTTGATCCACCTGGGACGCCACTCGACCTACGAGTTTCTGCCACGCCACCAGACCGGTTTGAGCGAGGATGATTACGCTACCCACCTGATCGGCGAGTTGCCCAGCATCTATCCCTATATCGTCGACGGTGTTGGTGAAGGTATCCAGGCTAAACGTCGTGGTGCGGCGGTAATGATCGACCATCTGACGCCGCCGTTGGTGGCGACACCGTTGTACGATGACCTGCTCGAACTACGTCAATTGATCGAGACCTATGAGGCAGCGCTGGCCAGCAACGAGATGCCACTGCAGCGGCAGTCAGTACAGCAGATCCGCCAGCGCATCGACCAACTCAACCTGCGCCAGGAACTGGAGGCATCGATGGCCGCCGAATTAGCGGTGCGCGGGGTCGGTTTTGACCAGGTCGACGATCAGCTGCTGATCCACGAGGTCGGCCACTACCTGACCCAACTGCAAGAAAAATTCATGCCGCTGGGGCTGCATAGTTTCGGTCAGCAGTGGAGCGACGAGGCGATAGCGACCCAACTGCAGTCAATCAGTACGGACCCCTTGCAGCAAGACAAATGGCGCGAACCGCTACGGCAATCGCCACGACTTGAGATGACGGCGCTGCTCGATGCACTCGACGGCAAATTTGTTGCGCCGGGCAAAGGCAACGATCCGATCCGCAGCCCCGACTCGCTGCCGACCGGGCGCAATTTTTTCGCCCTCGACGGCAGCTTGTTGCCTAGCAAGCTCGGTTATCAGCAAGGCTTGGAACTAGCGGCCCAGGCACGTGCCCAACTTGAAGATACGGCCAACGGCAGCGCTAGCTCATCAGCCGGCCGCCAAGCCATAGTTCTGTGGGCGTCGGATACCGTCCGCGACGAGGGAGCGATGATAGGCTTCGGTCTCGATATGCTCAGCATCGAACCGGTCTGGAGTAGCCGAGGCATTCTGAAGACGATGCGGCGAATCCCCACCGCTAAACTAATCGACGCAGGGGCGCCACAGCGCCAGCGCCACGATGTGGTATTCACCACCTCTGGATTGTTTCGGGACCTATACGGCCAGCAATTGATCTGGCTCGACCGAGCGGTGCTGATGGCATTGGATGCTTCCAGCCACACCATCGAGCGCGATTATCCGGCACTGACGCTGGCACTATCCCAAGCACTGGCGCCGCTCAACAGCCTGCGCCAACCTGGCGACGAACCGCTCGCGCGCAACCAGGTAGCACGCAACTGGGTCAACGATACGTTGATGCTACTAGCTAATGGGCTCGATACCGAGTCCGCCGCCCGCCAGAGCCGACAGCGGATCTTCGGTGCGGCACCGGGCGCCTACGGCGCTGGCGTCAACCGTGCGGTCGAACGCTCGGGCAGTTGGCAGCAGCGCAGCGAAGTGGCCGAGATCTACCGCAACCGGATGGGCTACGCCTACGGTATCGACCAACAAGGGGAACCTGCCCACGCCAGCTTCAACCAGGTCCTGGCAACGGTCGAACACACCTACCTGGGACGCGCCAGCAATCTTTACGGCCTCATCGACAACAACGATGCGTTCGACTTTCTCGGCGGTTTAAACATGGCAGTCGAGCAGCTACGCGACGGCCGGGCTCCGGAGAGCTGGGTGATCGAACACGCCGATCGCAATTCGGCCCAGATCAAACCGTTGGCCGAAACCATGCTGCAGGAGTTTCGGGGTCGCTATCTCAACCCCGCTTGGATCAAACCATTGATGGATCAAGGCTATGCCGGTGCCCGTACCATGGGCAGTGAGTTTTTGGAGTACCTGTGGGGCTGGCAGGTCACCAGCCCAGGGCTGATCGACGACTGGGTCTGGGATGAAGTCAAACGCGTTTATGTCGACGATGGCTTGGAGCTAGGGCTAGATCAGTTCCTGCGTCAGCAGCATAACGCCCACGTCTACAGCAATATGATGGCGATCATGCTGGTGGCGGCCGATAAAGGGTTTTGGGATACCGACGAGGCTACCCGCCGCGATCTGGCGCAGCAATTTGTCGAGCTAATCCTGGCCAACGGCCTGCCCGGCAGCGGCCACACCCACCCCGATCATCCGCTTTATGCCGCGATTCAACCCTACCTTGAAGCGCAACAGCAGCAGGCTCTAGCGCAGTTGCTGCAAGCCAGTCGTTTACCCGAACAACCCCAGTCCGAACAACCGAGCCGGATCACAGAACTGCAGCCGCAACCGGCTAGCCAGTCCGAAGCCCAAGCGCTCGACTTTGGTTGGCGTGGCTTTGCCGCCGCGCTGGCACTGTTATTTGTAGTCGGACTTTATCGAGGAAGGAGAGCCTGATGGTTTCAGCCCTATCACAAGGTGCCCTGCATGGCATGGTGGCACTGTTATTAGAGCCAGTGGTGTGGAGTCTATTTGCCATCACCGCATTCGCCATGCTGGATATTGGCTTGGCGGTCGGCGAGCGCTGCGGTGGTCTCAAACGGCTGTACAGCCGCCTGAGTGAGGCCGAACTGGAATACCGGCTGCGACGGCGTGTCGAGCGCTCTGACTTTGTCACCCGGCTGGGTCCGATGCTGGGGTTGATGGGCACCCTGATTCCTCTTGGACCAGGGTTGGCAGCGTTGGGGCTGGGTGACTTTGGCCAGCTGACGAGCGCTATCACCATCGCCTTCGATACCACTGTGCTCGGGCTACTGGTCGGCATGACCGGTTTTGTCATCTCGCGTCTGCGCCGCCGTTGGTACGATAAACTGCTCGATCAGCGACTGCAGCAACAGCCTCAGTCAATCCCCCTAAGGATGGCATCATGAAGCGGCGCTGGGATCGCTCTCACTTCGACCAGGGCGATGAGGAACCGTTGGGGCCATTGGCTAATCTGGTCGATCTGATGCTGGTGTTTGTCTGCGGCCTGGTGGCGGCATTGCTGGCGCTGAGCCCGGACCTGAGCCAGCAACTCAACGCGTCACAACCGATCACCCCAGGCCGCGAACTGCCGCAGATCCCCAAGGGGTTGCAGGGGCAAGGCGAAGGCATGGAAGCCGTTGGCCAGGTCTACCGCGATCCTGACACCAACAAACTGATTCTGATCAGCCAATGAGTATAGAGACTGAAACCATGCTCCATCACGGCGGCCGCTTGTTGCAAGCGGCACAGCGCTATCAACGACCTGCGGACCAGTGGCTGGATCTATCGACCGGCATCAATCCGCACGGCTGGCCAGTACCGGACTTGGCGATCGATCACTGGCAGCGTTTACCCGACCCCGACGATGGTTTGTTAGCAGCCGCGAGGGCGTATTACCAATGCCAGAACCTGCTCGAAGTCGCCGGGTCGCAGGCCGCGATTCAAGCCCTGCCCCGCCTACGTTCAGCCTGTCGAGTTGGGGTGCCTAGCATCGGCTACGCCGAACACCAGCACGCATGGTCCCTGGCTGGCCATCGACTGCAGCGACTGGATAGCGACCAAATTGATCAAGCGCTGGAGCAATTGGACGTATTGGTGCTGATCAACCCCAACAACCCCACCGGCGAGCGCTTTAGCGTCGAACAACTGCTCGAGTGGCAGCGTAAATTGGTTATGCGCGGAGGTTGGCTAATCGTCGACGAAGCCTTTATCGACTGCCAGCCCGAACAGAGCTTGCTAAGATTCTGCCCGCGTCCGGGGTTGATCGTATTGCGCTCGATCGGCAAGTTCTTTGGCTTGGCGGGGATCCGTGCGGGATTTGTCGGCGCCGATCTCGCCTTGCTAGATCAACTGACGCAGTATCTAGGCCCTTGGACGTTGAGTGGCCCAACCCGGCAGGTATGTAAACTGGCTTTGGCTGATAGCGACTGGCAGCTCAAGACTCGCTGCCGCTTGCGTGACGATCAGCGTCGGCTGCAAGCGCTGCTAACCGAAACCTTTGTCGAACCGGTACAAGGTACCGAGCTGTTTCAAACCCTCGCCACCGCAGACGCCGGTGAGTTGCATCAGCGTCTTGCTCGGCAAGGGATTCTGCTGCGCAGGTTCGAGCAACCATCGCAGATTCGCTTCGGTCTACCCCAGTACGAAGCCGACTGGCAGCGCTTGCAGAGCGTGCTAACTAGCCTTTCCCAAATCTCTTTCACTTAAACATTTACCCCACGTAGGAATCTTCATGCAAAATATAGAAATCAGCCCACAAGAGCGCGACGCTCTGTACAAAGTACTGCATAACCGGCGTGATACTCGCGCTGAATTCAAGCCCGATCCGATTGACGATGACGTACTGATGCGGGTATTGAGCGCCGCCCACCACGCGCCCAGTGTTGGTTTTATGCAGCCGTGGGATTTCGTCGTGGTACGCGATCTAGAAGTGCGCAAAAAAATCAAAGCGGGGTTCGAAACTGCCCACGCCGAAGCCGCCGAGATGTTCGATGGCCAACGTCAAGACACCTACCGTAGCCTAAAGCTGGAAGGGATTATCGAGGCCCCGATGGGGATCTGCGTCACCTGCGATCGTCAGCGTACCGGACCTGTCGTCATCGGCCGTACCGCCAATCCGGAGATGGATCTGTACAGCTCGGTCTGCGCGGTACAGAACCTATGGTTGGCGGCACGGGCAGAAAACCTGGGCATTGGTTGGGTCAGCATTGTCCATCATGACGTGATCCGTGAAGCCCTGGTTATTCCCGAAAACATTATGCCGATCGCCTATCTGTGTATCGGTCATGTCAGTCACTTCCACGAAAAACCCGAACTGGAAAAAGCCGGTTGGCTGCCAAGAATGGACCTGCAAACGCTGATTCATAACGACCGTTGGTGATTAGCTACGAACGCGAGGGCACATTGTTGCAGGGCTAGTCTGATTAACGACAAGCCCCGCCTCGATTACCAATCAGCTGGATGCTAAAAATCATTTCGACCGGTTCGAAGGCTTATCAGTGCGTGCTAGAATGGCCGAAATATCACCTCCCAAATGTTATCCCTAGAGTTTTGTTATGCCACTGCCCCCCGCTAGTCCGCGCAAACATCTCCACACTCGCCAGGTAACCTGCCACGGTTACGAACGCGAAGATGGCTTGTTCGATATCGAAGGTCGGATGATCGACACCAAGACTTACGACATCAACAACCGTGATCGAGGCGGACAGATTAAGGCGGGGGAATCGATCCACGATATGTCGATACGATTAACCATGGATCTGGACTTTTTGATTCATGAGGTAGAAGCCGTTATCGATTACTCTCCTTTTAGCCTCTGTCCGAGCATCGTCGACCGCTTT
Organism: Halopseudomonas sp.; assembly: GCA_036960405.1. Lineage (GTDB taxonomy): Bacteria > Pseudomonadota > Gammaproteobacteria > Pseudomonadales > Balneatricaceae > Motiliproteus. The sequence goes on from JBALWS010000064.1 coordinate 20,486, forward strand.
AAACAACTCGAAGGGCTGAGCATAGCCCCAGGCTGGAACAGTAAAGTGAAGAAACTGTTCAAAGGCACCCAAGGCTGTACTCATTTAGCCGAGCTGCTTGGCCCTATCGCTACCACCGCGTTTCAATCAACGGGAACAGCCCGGCGTTTGCGTGCGGAAAAGAACAAAACCGCTCCCGCTGGCGCTAATCGCTTGATCAATAGCTGTCATGCAATGGCCGAGGATAGCGAAGTGATACGACTACAGTGGCCCGAGCATTACCGGCCTACAAACCCAGCTAAACAGTAACGCTGTGATAGCTATAATACCGATCGAAGCTTAGGATATTGTTACACAGTGCTAACAAAGGAGCTCAACATCATGCTGAACAAGGACGTTAAGAACACCGCTTTAGGTGCATTGCTCGATGCCAGGATGCAGCACACCAAGTGGGTATCCGAAGTACTGCATAACCCCGACGCCCAGGTGGCCGAGGATCACACCCGGTGTGAGTTTGGCAAATGGTTGCTGGCTGCGGGCGACGAACTAAAGGCATTGCCAGCGTTCCAGAGCCTAGAAGCGCCGCACAATGCTCTGCATGAAGCGTACAAAATGATCAAACACACTCCCGATCTAGACGAGAGGAGGGTCGAGATTGAGCAGTTTTCAAACAGGCTAATTGACTGTATCGACCGGTTGGAACAAACGCTGCAACACGCCTGATGAGAATACGAGGTGACAGTAATAGGCTGTCATCTCGCTCTGGGAGTCTGCCGGGTTTGTCCGATCGTAGCGAGGGAAAGCCGATTTGAGGTAGATCTTTTGAGGCGAATAGCGAGCTATTTAACGAGAAAGATCAGGAAATATGACCAAATTCGGTTTTTCCGCAGTAGATTAGCGCTAAGACCGACAGACTCCTAGACTTCGGTCCGATACTGCTTAAACCACTCGATCACTTCTGCCTGGTTGCCTCTAAAAACAACCCGGTCTTGCTTCTTGTTGAGCTGATAGTCGTACATCGGATCGTAGTATTGGCTTAACATCGCCTCGATCCAGACACCATGCAGTTCGGTTTCGCCTTGTTGGAGATGGCTATCGAGAGCGGCTTGCATCTGCTCGGTTATCTGCGCATGACGCTCGCCACCCAGACGTTTACGAACCCGATTAAGGCTTGCCAACATATACTCAGCGTAGCGTTGCAGCCCCTCTTCCTGGCCATAATGGCTCACATATTCGGCCGATAGCTCGTCAACATAATCGGTCCTAACCTGCTCAACCCGCAGCGCCATCGGTTCGTCCAATACCGCAATGGCGGCCTGCCCCATTGCAGCATATAAACTCAGCGGCAACGGCAAACTACCGATCAGGTGACTCTCGTCTTCGAGCATCAGCGGACCGGGCGTGGTTTGCAGCAGCTTCAGCATGGTTACCGCCAACGCGTTCTCAAAATTGATCTGCGTGGGTTGTGGCGTGACCCGGCGGCCAAAACTCGAACCGCGATGGTTAGCCAGTCCCTCCAGATCGATAGATTCGGCAACCTGATCGATCACCCGGGTTTTGCCGGTACCGGTACGACCACTGAGCACCAGCCACGGGCGCTGCTCGGATTGACTATCGATTAGGTCGATCAAAAATCGGCGCATCGCTTTGTAGCCGCCTTTGACCAGCGGGAATTCAATCCCCGCATCGCGCATCCATTGACGCGAGGTCTGCGAACGCAGCCCACCGCGAAAACAGTAGATATAACCGGCTGGATGGTGGTTGGCAAAGTCGACCCAAGCATCAACCCGCTGCTGTTTAAGTTCCCCACTGACCAACTGGTGTCCCAGCTCGATGGCGGCTTGTTGGCCTTGTTGTTTGTAGCAGGTGCCGACCAGCTCGCGCTCATGATTGCTCATCAGCGGCAGGTTAACGCTATTGGGCATCGCACCTTTGGCAAACTCAATCGGTGCCCGGGTATCGATCATCGGGGTACCGTCAAGAAACAGTTCGGCGTAGTGCTCGGTATCGGGCCGTATCGGACTCATAGTTCAGATACCAACTGGACAAGATGGTCAGCCTCGGTCATGGCAACCAACTGGCCGATCGGTTGGTCACTCAAGCCTTGCTCGCGTAGCAACGCTTGCACCTCCGATTCAGAGTCGGCGTTAACGGCCACTAACAAGCCACCACTGGTTTGCGGATCACACAGAATGGTTCGCTCGGTGTCGGTGAGATCGCCAACATGCTGGCCGTAACTGGCGAAGTTACGTCCCGTACCACCGGGAACCGCGCCAGCCTCAAGGTATCCCATCACCTGATCCAACAACGGGATCTGATCAAACTGGAGCTGCGCGCGCAGATCACTGCCCTCGCACATCTCGATAAGGTGACCGAGCAGACCAAATCCGGTCACGTCGGTCATCGCGCTAACGCCCTCAAACGCGGCTAACGCAGTACCCAAGGTGTTGAGCTGACACATCGAATCACGCGCGATATGGCTGTGCTCGTCTTTGAGAATTGACTGTTTCTGCGCCGTGGACAGAATACCGACGCCCAGCGGCTTGGTCAGATAGAGCTTGGCGCCCGCCTCGGCGGTGTCGTTACGCTTGATCCGCTGTTGATCGACCAGGCCGGTCACCGCCAAACCAAAGATCGGTTCGGGCGCATCGATGCTATGACCACCCGCCAGCAGGATCCCCGCGTCTTTGCAGGCCTGACGCCCACCATCGACCACCTGCGCGGCGATTTCGGCCCCCAGCAGGTTGATCGGCCAACCGAGAATGGCGATCGCCATCGCCGGGGTACCACCCATAGCGTAGATATCCGAGATCGCGTTGGTGGCCGCGATCCGGCCGAAGTCGAATGGATCGTCGACAATCGGCATAAAGAAGTCGGTGGTACTGATCACCGCCTGGCCGTTATCCAGCGCATACACCGCCGCATCGTCCTTGGTACTGTTGCCCACCAGCAGGCGCTCGTCTTGCGGTAGTTCAAGACTGCTCTTGAGAATCTGGTCCAGCACATTGGGGGCGATTTTGCAGCCGCAACCAGCACCGTGGCTGTAGGCGGTCAAACGAACGGGTTCACTCATGGATAAACAACTCGAATTGGCAATGCAGCAATATCGGTTTACGAACAGGTCGCGTAAGCCGATCTGAATTAGGCTGCCTGTTATAGCGAAAAACGGCTCAAAAGTCGAAAAAGCTTGCCCGTTAGACGCCCCTGACGCAGGGGTTAACGTCTTGCAGTCCGCACAAAATTCGCGTCAACACCATCACCAAACCATAACGAGTTGGCCTCTTCAGCGCATCAGACTGTCTAGAGCATTAGACACTAACCGATATTTTCAGTGTCTTAAACCCTAGACAAACACTCCCAAATGACACGAACTTACTACGATAAGTGATTGTTTATATGAATATTCATAATATGTGGCATATATCTCGCTATCTCTTATGAAAGCCTTTTTTGTTTGGCTTTAAAATCAGACTACAGGAGATAACCATGTTTGCCATCTGTACAACTAACGATGCATTTGAAGACACCCTGACCTCGGGAAAAGAGTACCCGATTAAGGAGCTACGCAACGCTTCGCTACTGATCGACGATGACCAAGGCGAGCCACGCTGGTTTGGATTATCACGCTTCAAATTAGCAACGGCTGAACTCGAGGCTATTCAGGTCGCGTAATCGTCGCTCCACTCATCCGCCAAAATAATGGAGGCCGTATGTCAGCCACCCTGCCGTCAGGTGCCCACATCACCTTTGATAAGCGAGTCGAAGCCGATCAAGCCGTAGCCCTAATCCGCTCTGGCGACACCCTTGCCACCGCCGGCTTTGTCGGCGTTGGCTTTCCGGAATTACTGGCCATCGCTCTCGAAGCTCGGTTTAAATCGACCCATGCGCCCGACCAATTAACGCTGGTCTATGCCGCAGGTCAAGGCGACG
>JBALWS010000225.1:0-2786 GCA_036960405.1 Halopseudomonas sp.
CACGCATTGCCTTGCTATCGAACCCGCGATGAATGGGCGCTCAGCGGCAGAAATCTATGCAGGCCTTCAGGAAAAGATCCCCCATGCATATTCTGGCCCATTCCGATCACTGATTCCGGTTTAATCCGATCCCCCATTCTGGAAACGCCCGATCATTGATTCTGGTTTTATTCGATCGTTTTTTCTGGATTTCCAGAATCGGTGATCGGAATCCAGAATGGGTGATCAATTATTTCCAGAATCCTATCTAACGCGTTGATTTAACTACAACACTGCTAGTCTCTTGGCTTTATCTAAGGCAAGGAGCACCCGCAGTGGCAAAGTTGAGGTTATCAATGCGTAAAATTAAAGACATTCTGCGCCTTCGTCATGAGGCCGGTTTGAGCTATCGAGGCATCGCCCAGGCGCTCAATATCGGCTATGGCACCGTAGTGGATTATCTGAACCGCGCCAAACAAGCCAAGCTCGGCTGGCCGATCCCTACTGATATGTGTGAGCGTGATTTAGGGCGATTGCTGTTCCCGACACAACCGCTTACCGGACAACGGCGCTTTGCTGAGCCCGACTTTCCGGTTGTTTGCCAGGAGCTAAAGCATAAGGGCGTGACGAAACAGTTGCTGTGGCAGGAGTATCGGCAGCAGCACCCGGACGATGGTTACAGTTACGCGCAGTTCTGCTACCGCTACAAAGATTGGCTGGGACGCCAGCAACGCAGCATGAGGCAGGTTCATCGAGCCGGTGAAAAGCTGTTTGTCGATTACTGCGGACCGACCCTGCCGGTGGTCAACCCCGATACCGGAGAGATGCGCCAAGCACAAGTATTTGTCGCGGTGCTGGGCGCATCTAACTATACCTTCTCCTGCGCCAGCTGGAGTCAGGGACAGGCTGATTGGCTCAAGGCGCATGCCCTGGCTTTCGAGTTCTACGGCGGCGTACCAGAGGTCGTGGTTCCCGACAATTTAAAAAGTGCCGTGCGTAAAACACACCGGTATGAGCCCGATATCAACCCGGCTTACCAACAGTTGGCGGCGCATTACCAAACCGCCATCGTACCCGCTCGGCCTTATAAGCCCAAGGACAAAGCCAAGGCCGAAGTGGCGGTGCAAATCGTCGAACGCTGGATCATGGCTAAGTTGCGCCATCAGACGTTTTTTACTCTGACCTCGCTCAACCAAGCGATCCGCTTCCTACTGGATGACCTTAATCGTCGGCCATTTAAAAAATTGCCCGGCACGCGATTGAGTCAGTTCGAGCAGCTGGATAAACCAGTCCTGCGACCCTTGCCTGCGCAGCCTTACCAATACGCTGAGATCAAGCAGGCCCGCGTCCATATCGATTATCACATCGAGTATGACAAGCATTATTACTCGGTGCCGCATCACTTGGTAAAGGAGGCTGTCGAGGTTCAGGCCAGTGACAACCTGGTCGCTATTTACAGCCACGGTCAGCGTGTCGCCAGCCACCCACGGAGTTATCGCCAGGGGGCTCACAGCACCTGTGCGGAACACATGCCCCGTTCTCACCAAGCCATCCAGGAGTGGTCACCCGAGCGTTTTCTGCGCTGGGCGGGCGATATCGGTGAAGAGACGCGCGAAGTAGTCAGTCGTGTGTTGCAGGAGAAACGGCACCGAGAACAGAGCTACCGCCGCGTTCTTGCACTGCTGAGCAATGCCAAAAAGTATGGCCGGGAACGACTCAACAAGGCATGCGGGCGGGCACTGTTAATCAATTCGCCGACGCGTAGCAGCGTGGAATCGATCCTCAAACAAGGGCTTGATCAGATCGAGGTTGAACCTGCTGATAACGCGGTGCAGGAAGAGCTGTTCCTGGATCTGCACGAGAATGTTCGCGGCGAAGATTATTACCATTAACACCATTCGAAAAAGGAAACGATATGCTCAATAACCAAACCCTACAGACCCTGCGTAGCCTCAAACTCACCGGCATGGCCGACGGGCTGGAGCAACAACTGGCGCAACCCTCTACCCATGAAGAACTCGGCTTCGAAGAGCGCTTAGCCTTGCTGGTCGACCGAGAAACAACGCACCGCAATAACAACAAAGTGGCTCGTCTGCTTAAAGCCGCCAAACTCAAACTACAAGCACACCCGGAAGATATCGATTACCGCCATCCCCGCGGCCTGCATCGAAGCCAGTTCGCCGACCTACTCAGCAGCCACTGGATTCACCAGCACCACAATGTTCTGATCACCGGGCCGACCGGCTGCGGTAAAACCTACCTCGGTTGCGTACTGGCTAATCAAGCGTGTCGACACGGCTTATCGGTACGCTACTTCCGCACCTCGCGGCTGCTGGAGTCGCTGAGCATCGCCCACGGTGACGGCCGCTTCATCAAGCTGATCACGCAACTGGCGAAGACCGATTTACTGGTTTTGGACGACTGGGGGCTTGAGAAAATGACCCTCAGTCAGCGCAACGATCTGTTGGAAATCATGGAAGACCGGCACGGCATACGTTCGACCCTGATCACCAGTCAGTTGCCGATCAGTCAATGGCACAAAGCCATCGGTGACGCGACCCTTGCCGACGCCATTCTCGATCGTCTTTTACACAACAGCCACAAGCTAAAACTGAAAGGAGAATCGATGAGAAAAATGATGAGTAAAATCACTGATTCCGATCACTCGGAGTGATACGATCAAAGGCTTCGCGTTAGGTTGGGAAGTGATCGGAATAAACCAGTAAGGATGATCGGATTGGCCAGAATACCCACTCCTCCTCACCTATCGGCATCTATGTGCCAAGCTGAATTTTGAGAAATCAGTT
>JBALWS010000065.1:0-23293 GCA_036960405.1 Halopseudomonas sp.
CCCAATGCAGTATCTTTAGCGCTAAGGAAACCGGCCTATCGGGCTCGGGTCAGCTTGATCCGCAGGCACTGGCTACGCTGCTGCAAACCAGCCAGCCGCAAAGCTTGATTCTGGTACCCGAACTGCTGCAAGCGTTAGTCGGACTGGCCGCCCACAAGTTGCTGCCCGATTCACTACGCTTTATCGCCGTCGGTGGCGGCCATATCGCGCCCCAGTTACTGCAGCACGCCCAGCAGTTCTCGCTGCCGGTTTACGAAGGCTACGGTCTGTCCGAATGCGGCTCGGTGGTTAGCCTCAACACACCGCAACAGCAGCGCAGTGGTTCGGTGGGTAAACCGCTGCCTCACTGCCAGGTCAAACTCGCTGACGACAATGAGGTACTGGTCAAAGGCGCGGCGATGCTGAATTACCTCGGCGAGCCAGCTGTTGAGGAAGAATGGCTGGCAACCGGCGACATTGGTCACCTCGACGACAGTGGTTTTTTGTATATCCAAGGCCGTAAACGCAATGTATTGATCAACAGCTACGGTCGCAACCTCTCCCCGGAGTGGATCGAATCGGAGCTATGCGCCAGCCCGCTAATCGCTCAAGCCTGCCTCTTCGGTGACGCCAAACCGTACAACATTGCGCTGATCACCCCTGCAGCCAATAGCTGCATCGACGCGATCCGGGACAGCATAGAGCAACTCAACTGCCGGCTACCCGATTACGCTCGCGTCGGCGACTGGATCTGCACCCAAACCCCGTTTAGCGCCAACAATGAACTGCTAACCGCCAATGGTCGGCTGCGGCGAGTGCCGATCCAAGCCCGCTATCAACAACAGCTCGATGAGTGCTACCGCCGCAGCGAAAACCCGCTTTCATCCTATGAACCCAGCATGACTTAGGAACCGTTATGAATTTTTACCAGCAACTACTCGATGCCACGCAAAGCGAACGCAACCGACTGCTGAGCTCACCCGTGGTGCAACAAGCATTAGCCGGGCAAGTCAGCCTCGAGCGTTATCTGGCCTTTCTCGGCCAGGCCTACCATCACGTCAGCCATACCGTCTCGCTACTGATGAGCTGTGGTAGTCACCTGACCCACGACCAGCAGTGGCTGCAACCGGCACTGATCGAGTACATCAACGAAGAAACCGGACACGAGCAATGGATTTTAAACGACATCGTCGCGGCCGGCGGTGATCCAGTAGACACGCTGGAGGCAGGCCCAAGCTTTGACACCGAACTGATGGTTGCCTACGCCTACGACAGCATCTGCCGTAACAACGCCATCACTTTTCTAGGGATGGTGCATGTGCTCGAAGGCACCAGTACCGCACTGGCCACCCAGGCTGCTGACAAGATTCAAACCAGTCTGCAACTACCCAACAGCGCCTTTAGCTATCTCAGCTCTCACGGCGAGCTGGACCTGGAGCATGTGAAGTTTTTTGAACAGTTGGTCAACCGGGTCAGCGATCGCGACGATCAACGCGCCATCATCCATGCCGCCCGTGCGCACTACCGACTTTACGGCAACCTGATCAACAGCTTGTAACGGCGGATATGCAACCCAACAGCAGTGGCCATAGGAGCAACAGCATGAACCCCAATCAGATGCAGGTTTTAATCACCGGCGCCAGCGGCGGTATCGGCAGGGAAACCGCCCGCCTGCTGAGCCAGTTTGGCGCCCGCATCCTCGCGGTAGGTCGCAACAGCAAAGCGCTAGATAGCCTGATGGAATCGCTCAGTCCGCATAGCACTGCCGCCCACCAGTGTTTTTGTGCCGATATTTGTGATGCCAGCCAGCGCCAGCAGCTATTGAGTGACCTTGAGCACCAGGGCATCCAACCCAATGTGCTGATCAATATGGCCGGTACCAACCAACTGGCACTGTTCGAAGATCAATCCGAATCGCAGATAGAGCGCATTATCAACACCAACCTGACCGCCACCCTGTTGCTGACTCACGCATTGCTTCCGGTTCTAAAGCAACAGCCCAAAGCACGAATCATCAATGTTGGCTCCACCTTTGGCAGTATCGGCTACCCCGGATATGTCAGCTACTGCACCTCCAAGTTTGCCTTGCGCGGCTTCACCGAAGCGCTGCAGCGTGAACTCTCCGACTCCGCAATCCGAGTTCAGTATTTTGCCCCACGAGCAACCCAAACGTCGCTCAACTCGCAAGCCGCCGAAAAACTCAACGCACAACTGAATAATGCCGTCGACACCCCGGAACAGGTTGCCAAGGCGTTAGCGACGCTGCTGTGGAGTAACGACACCTGCCGCTTCCTTGGCTGGCCAGAAAAGCTCTTTGTAAAAATTAATGGCCTGTTTCCCTCGGTCGTTAGTAGCTCGATCAATAAACAGCTAGCGGTGATTAAACAGTTCGCCAGCCAACCCTAAATCCGATCCACCCGCATCAAGAGGACCTAACGATGAAACCGAATACGACACACCTGCTAACCCCCTCCCTACGGGCCGTGCTAGCCCTTGCCATCCTCTGCTTAAGCATCAATACCCAAGCAGCCAACGGCTCGGAGGCAACAGCAGAACTGCAACAGCGCTGGGCGCAAATCAAATACCGACTCCCCGACAAGCAACACGAGGAGGCGTTCGAACAATTAACCAGCGTCGCCAACCAGTTCGTCACCGAGCACCCGAAAAGCGCCGAGCTGTTGATCTGGCAAGGCATTATTCTGAGCACCTACGCGGGTGAGAAAGGAGGTTTAGGCGCGTTATCGCTGGTCGATAAAGCCAAGCAGAGTTTTGAGCAGGCGCTTGAGATTGATCCTAAGGCACTATCCGGTTCGGCCTACACCAGCCTTGGCGCGCTCTATTACCAGGTTCCCGGCTGGCCGCTCAGCTTTGGTAACGATAAGAAAGCCCGCCAACTGCTGGAAAAAGCACTGGAAATTGACCCTAATGGTATCGACAGCAATTTTTTCTATGCCGATTTCCTGGTCGATCAAAAAGACTATATATTAGCGCGTCAGATGCTAGACAAAGCTATCATGGCACCCAACCGCCCCCACCGACCACTAGCCGACGAGGGGCGCCGCCAAGAGATCTTAAATCTATTGATGAAGATTGAAGAGAAAGACGCTTGAGACTGCTGCTGATTGAAGATGACCCGCTGCTGGGCGAGGGCATCAAGCAGGGTTTCACGTTGCAAGGTGAAACCCTCGACTGGCTACGTACCGGCCAACACGCACTGGATGCGATCGCCAGCAGCGAGTTCGACCTGATGATTCTCGATCTGGGGCTGCCCGACATCGACGGACTCGAGGTGATTCGCGACATGCGCCGTGCCGGTAACGCGCTACCGGTACTGATTTTGACGGCCCGCGACCAGGTTTCAGACCGCGTCAAAGGGCTCGATAGTGGCGCCGATGATTACCTGATCAAGCCTTTCGACATGGATGAACTGTACGCGCGAGTACGCGCCTTGCTGCGGCGCCATTCGGGCTTCAGCGCGCCCAAGTTAAGCTACGGCGAGATCAAGGTCGATCCTGCCAGCCGCGAGGTCCACCGCAACGGCGAATCGATCAACCTATCGCGTCGCGAGTACAGCTTGCTGATCGAATTTTTGCACCACCCTGGCCAGGTTTTCACCCGCGATCAACTCAGTGAACGGCTTTACGGCTGGAACGATGAAGTAGAAAGTAATACTGTCGAAGTGCACATACACCACCTACGTAAAAAACTAGGCAGCGCACTGATCAAGACCGTTCGGGGTGTCGGCTACCGGATCGAACAGGAACCGCGTTAATGAATTCAATCAGCCGTTTTCTGCTGATCAGCCTGCTAGCCACGGTCCTCGGCGTTACTCTTGTCGCCTCACTCTGGAGCTATCGCGATACCACCCACGAAGTGGAAGAGCTGTTCGACGCCGAACTGGCGCAGATGGCGCGAGTGCTGCAAAGCTTGCTCGCCGTTCAACTCAAGCGCACCCAACTATCACAAATTAAAGATGCGCTGGAATATCGCCCTTTCGTCGCCCCAGCGGCGCCCGAAGCCAACGGCAACGAGTACGACGAAGCGATGCCACTGGGGCACAAATATGAGAGCAAACTGGCTTTTGTGGTCTGGAACGATCAGGGCGAGGAGCTGCTGAGCAGCCAAAACCAACTCAGCCATCTCAGCTTTATCGCCGAACCCGGCTACGCCGACGAACAGCTCGATGATTACCACTGGCACAGCTTTATGCTGCACGACCGGCAACTCAATCTGTGGATCAAGGTCGCCCAGCGCGAAGATGTCCGCGCAGAGCTTACCGGTGAAATCGTCGAGAATACGTTGCTCCCGCTGCTATTGATGATTCCGGTACTCGGTTTACTGATTGGCGTGGTCGTTCGCCGCGGACTGAGCCCGCTACGTCGCGTCTCAGGGCAGCTAGCAACCCGTAATCCCGACCATATGGAACCCCTGGACAGCAGCCAGGTACCCAGTGAAATCCACAATGTCGTCGAAGCGGTCAATGCGCTGCTGGCCCGGCTGGAACAAGCACTCGAACGCGAGCGCCAATTCACCGCCGATGCGGCCCACGAGTTACGCACCCCACTGGCAGCGATTCGCATCCATGCCCAAAATTTACAGCAGCAACTGCACGACCCCAAACAGACCGCCCCCAGGCATATCATTAGCGGTGTCGATAGGATGACCCATGTGGTCGAACAACTACTCACCCTGAGTCGGTTGGAATTTTCCAAAAACAATCAATTGGCACCGCTGGACCTGGCCAAACTACTGCGCCAAGAGATGGCCGACCTGGCCCCATTGTCTCTGGATCGCTCTCAGGTCATGGAACTCGATGCACCCGACCAAGCCATCATCGACGCCAACCCAACCAGCTTGACGATGCTCTGCCGCAACCTGCTCGATAACGCGATCCGCTACACCCCTGAGCACGGAAACATCAAAGTCAGCATCTCACAGCAAGACCACCTGCTCTGCCTGTGCATCGCCGATACCGGGCCAGGCATCCCTGAACACGAACGAACCAAGGTATTGCAGCGATTCTACCGGCTGGCCGATCAGGCGATCAGCGGAAGCGGCCTGGGACTATCGATCGTGCAGCAGATCTGCGATCAGCATTGTGCCGAACTCAGCCTCAGCGATAGCCCGCTGGGCGAGAGCGGGTTAGAGGTCAAAGTCTGCTTCAGTATTTGAGGCGCCACCGTTAGCCTCACTCCCAAGCGGTGAACGGCGACTGCGGGCCACCGCGACCCAAGACCCTTCTCCCATCTGCCGCAGTATTACCGCTAAATCGAACCGCATCACCCGCCTAACCTCCAACCTACCCCAGCGCCGAAAAACCGCGTTCATCATCAAAAAATGACGCTTTGTCACCTTTAAGTCTGCCTTAAGTTTCGCGCCCTAAGATGGCCAACATCTTCTATACAAGCCCTGGAGTAAGCGATGAGCAACTACCGCCTAACCGCTAATATCGAATGGACCAGCAAGTGCAACGCCAAATGCGCCATGTGTCCACGCCACGTCATCGACAAGCCCAAGTTGATGACACCTGACACATACTCTCAGATGATGAAGCGGCTAAAACCCCAAGATCTGTGCCGTGCCATCATTGCCGGCTACGGTGAGCCCACCACCCATCCGCGCTTTATGGACTACGTCGAAGGCTGCCGCCAACACCCGGTCCAGTTCGATATGGTAACCAACGGCGAGCGCTTGGATATCGATAAGATCCAGCACCTAGACGGCGCTATCGGGATGGTGATGGTGTCGTTTTCCAGCATCGATCCAGACGTTTATAAAGCGGTTCATACCAACCTCGACCAGCAGCGCGTGATGGACAACATCGTGCTGGCCAAGCGCTACCTGAAACACACTCAGCTGTCGGTCAGCCTTACGCCGATGCCCGAGTGCCTCGACACCCTGCCCGACACGATCGAATGGTTTCACAGCCAGGGCATCTTTGATCTACGCATGTCACCCAACTTCTACAACCGGGCTGGCACCCAGGATGAACTCGAACAGACTCGCACCCTGCGCCAGATCATCCGCAAATATAATCTCAATGCACTGGATCTGGACTTCGTCCCCGGCGCCTGGAATGTGATCAAGCAGCTACGCGGTAACAAGTTCCGCTGTATCCCGAGGAATACCTCGCTGTTCGTCAGCTCCGAGGGCGAGTACCTGTACTGCTACAACGACATGGCCCACAGCCACTCGCTCGGTAACGTTGCAGAGATGAGCCTGCGCCAGGCGATCGAAACACGAGAACAGACCCAGGCCAGCGATAAGTTGTGCGGCGGGTGCAATATGCGTGGACGCTATCAGGGGGCTGAGTTGGTGCAGGTGGCGGCGAGTTACTTTAAGAATAAGTTGATCGCAGTGGCGGGTTAGCACCTGTTTTCTTGGGTGGTGTTTTTCTGAATTAACCGTGTTGTTTGACGGTTCTTGTTGCGCCCACCCGGGCGCCGTCATTTCTTTGCTGCGCGACAAAGAAACGAAGCAAAGAAATCGCGTGGGCTCGTGCTTCATGCACCCCGCGACTTGCCGACTTCGTCGGACCCTGCGCGTTGGCTTCAAAAATGGGCACCGCTGGAAACTCGGCCTACGGCCTCAAACAGCCACCGGTACTGATCCATTTTCAAACCCAATGCTCGGCTGCGTCGAGGGGGAATGATCAATCAGAAAGCGCCTCTTCACTCCTTCCAACAAAAAAACATGCAGATCTCTCAGGAGCACTCCCCCACCCTTTCTGCGTAGGCGAGCATTGCAGCTGACGGATGGATCAGCGAAGGCGGCTGTTTGAGAGAGCAAAGCGAACGAGTTTCCGCCGAGCCCATCCGGCAGTGAAACGCGCAGTGACATCGGCGCAGCCGATCAAGCAGCAGGGGCCGCCTAGGATTCTTAAGGCGCCCGATTGGGCGAAAACGGTCAAAAATAAAACACCGCCACCTCCACATTGCGCTTTGATATCAATCCGATATAGTCGAAAGGGGTCGAAACGCGCACGCATCGGTACCATTACACGGTCACAATAATCAATTGTTTGGAAAATATGGCCTCAAACATGGAAGTTTATAAAGAGCTAATCGTAGCTTTAGATAGTGAAGATGACTTAGGCAAGGTAATCCGTTCACAAATCATTGTTGAAAGCATTATTGTAAAAATAATAGAAAGCACAGTCGTATACAGTCACCAACTAAAGCCAATGGAGCTAAGCTTTGAGCAAAAAATTCATTTGGCATTAGCTCTTGGTCTAGATAACTCTTGGTCAAAACCATTGAAGTGTATTGGCACCATAAGAAATAAATTTGCTCATAACCTTAGAGGTCAAATAGATAAATCAGACTCTAACAACTTTTATAAGTCATTCTCTCAGCAGGACAAAAGCGCTATGAGAGCCTTATACAAAGAAAAAGAAAGTGAATTTAAAGAGTTAGGATATCCAGAATATGAAAAATTAGAGCCCGTGCATAAGTTTTCAGTATGCATCACTATATTGGCCGGTGCCTTGGACGCTTGGTCTGATCAACAATGTAAAAGTACACCGAACAAGGCCAACCACAACCGCCCGCAAAAAGCGCGAGCAGAACGTCGCTGACGCTTCCGCCTGTGTTAGCCACGCTGCGCACCCTCAAAATAACAACCAATCTCCACCCACAAAAAAAGGCAGCCGAAGCTGCCTTTTTAATAGAAAAGAGCTGCGCTTATCGCTTAGCCAACTTCTCTTTGATACGTGCAGACTTACCAGACAGCTCACGCAAGTAGTACAGCTTCGCTTGACGAACGTCACCGCGACGCTTAACAGCGATGCTATCAACACCCTTGCTGAAAGTCTGGAAAGTACGCTCAACGCCCACACCGTGGGAGATTTTACGTACGGTGAAAGCAGAGTTCAGGCCGCGGTTACGCTTACCGATAACCACACCTTCGAACGCCTGTAGACGCTCACGGGTGCCTTCCACTACTTTAACCTGAACGACCACGGTATCACCGGGGCCAAACTCAGGGATCTCTTTGCCCATCTGCTCAGCTTCAAGCTGCTGAATAATCAGATTCTTGCTGCTCATGTTTCGCTCCTAAAATATCAACCACTTAACGAATCAGCTACTGCTGAGGTTCCGTCTCGCGGATAAACTCTTCGAGCAACCGCTGTTGCTCTGTGTTCAATTGCTGACCGTCCAGTAAGTCGGGTCGCCGTAGCCAGGTTCGCCCTAGCTGCTGTTTCAGCCGCCAGCGCCGGATCTCCTTGTGGTTGCCGCTAAGCAACACTTTCGGTACGTCTTGTTCGTTGACCAGTTCCGGGCGGGTGTAATGAGGACAATCTAACAGTCCATCCTCAAACGAGTCCTCGGCTGCCGAGTCCTCGTGCCCCAATACCCCAGGCACCAATCTGGATACCGCATCGATCAAGGTCATCGCCGGTAGTTCACCGCCGCTGACTACGAAGTCCCCTAGGGACCACTCTTCGTCGATCTCGGTCTCCAGTAGCCGTTCATCGATACCTTCGTATCGTCCGGCTACCAGCACCAGCTTGTCGCGCGAGGCCAGTTCCCTGACACCCGCCTGATCCAGCTTTCGCCCCTGAGGTGACAGGTAGATCACTCTAGCCTGCTCCCCGGCAGCCGCTTTAGCAGCCTGGATCGCATCCCGTAATGGCTGCACTTTCATCAGCATTCCGGGTCCGCCCCCGTAGGGTCGGTCATCGACAGTCCGATGCTTATCGTGAGTAAAGTCTCGCGGACTCCAACACTCGAGATTGATCAAGCCGTTTTTGACAGCTCGCCCGGTGACACCGTATTCGGTGATCGCCTGGAACATCTCGGGGAAGAGCGTAACAACACCTACCCACACGAACTAAAACTCCGGATCCCAATCGACCCGAATCGTACCTTGTTCAAGGTTAACCTCTTTGACCACTTGATCCAGCAGGTACGGAACCATCCGCTCCCGCTCGTCAACACTCTGCGGTGTGCTTTTAATCACCAGCACATCGTTAGAGCCTGTTGCTAACAAGTGATCGACCTGACCCAGCTCAACACCGGATTCAGTCACTACATTCAGTTTTTCCAGTTGGTGCCAGTAATAATCACCCTCTTCGAGGGCTGGCAACATGTTGCGATCACCGTAGATCTCACCACCGCAATATTCGCTAGCGGCATCTCGATCATCACAACCAACCAGTTTGGCGACCAAGCTTTTGCTATGACGCTTACCCTGCTCCACTTCGACCGTTATCCAACGGCCATTAAGCTTCACGGTCCAGGGCACATACTTGAGGATATTGTCCATCGGTTCGGTATGGGAGTAGACCTTGACCCACCCACGCACGCCGTACAGCGATGTAATTTTACCCAGAACCACCAGATCTTCGGTGTTTGACTGGGACTTTCCTTCAGTTGCCATCAGCAGACTCGATTACCGGTATTCATCGCTTACTCAGCTGCCTTAGCAACATTTTTCAGCAGTGTCGCAACGCGACCACTTGGCTGAGCACCACGGCCGGTCCAGTATGCAACCCGCTCTAGGTCTACACGCAGACGCTCTTCCTGGCCACGGGCAACCGGGTTAAAGAAACCCAGACGCTCAATAAAGCGACCGTCACGAGCATTACGCTGATCGGCGACTGTAATATGATAAAAAGGACGCTTCTTGGAGCCTCCACGAGCTAAACGAATAACGACCATTCGCTTCGATCCTCTATTGAGTGGGTTTTGATATCGCCCACGGTTTGTATTGCCCCGAAATACGCTCACCGATACTTCTATCTGCCGGATCAGATCCAGCAGCTTCAATACCGATCGGTACGCAAAACGGAGCCTGGTTTAGCGCTCTGCCCGATACACGCGGCACAGCACCAATATATTAAGGGCGGAAATTTTACGTGAAATCCCCGCCCTTGGAAAGTTTATTTTTCTGCGGCCGGAAGCGCCGCAGAACACGCTAGCGCTTGCGGAATCCGGGTGGCAATCCGCCAGGCGTGCCGCCACCCATACCGGGCATTCCACCGCCCATGCCGCCACCCATACCCTGCGGCATCATGCCTTTCATGCCGCGCATCATTTTGGTCATACCGCCCTTGCCGCCCAGCTTCTTCATCATCTTCTGCATCTGCTTGTGCTGCTTAAGCAGGCGGTTGACGTCTTGAATCTGAGTTCCGGAGCCGTTGGCAATGCGCTTCTTACGCGAGCCACTGATCACATCGGGAAAGTGGCGCTCTTGCGGGGTCATCGAACAGATGATCGACTCCATCTGCATCAAACCTTTTTCAGCGCCGGCATTTTCGGCCGCTTCGGCCATCTTGCCCATACCCGGCAGTTTCGACATCATCGATGCCATGCCGCCCATGCTCTTCATCTGCTGCAGCTGATCGCGAAAGTCTTCTAGATCAAAGCCCTTACCTTTCTTGAGCTTGATAGCCAGCTTCTCGGCTTTCTTTTGGTCGACCTTGTGTTCGACCTCCTCGATCAGGGAGAGCACATCACCCATACCCAGGATACGTCCGGCCACCCGATCCGGGTGAAACGGCTCCAGCGCGTCGGTTTTTTCACCGACACCGAGGAATTTGATCGGCTTGCCGGTGATATGACGAACCGACAGCGCCGCACCACCGCGTGCATCACCGTCGGTTTTGGTCAGGATCACCCCGGTTAACGGCAGCAGGTCGTTAAACGCCTTGGCGGTATTAGCCGCATCCTGACCGGTCATCGAATCGACGGTAAACAGCGTTTCAACCGGCTTTATCGCGCTATGCAGACGTCGGATCTCGTCCATCATGTCGGTATCGACGTGGAGTCGACCAGCGGTATCGACGATCACCACATCAATATGTTTTTGCTTGGCGTGCTGAATCGCGCCCTCAGCAATCGCAACCGGGTCTTGATCGATAGAGGAGGGGAAGAACTCGACCCCCACTTCGCCAGCCAGGGTTTCAAGCTGCTTGATCGCGGCCGGGCGGTAGATATCCGCAGACACCACCAGCACTGACTTTTTCTTGCGCTCTTTGAGCCAACGCCCCAGTTTCGCCACCGAGGTGGTCTTACCCGCCCCCTGCAAACCGGCCATCAACACCACAGCGGGGGGCTGAGCGGCGAGGTTTAGCTCCTCGTTAGCGGCGCCCATCACCTTAACCAGCTCTTCGTTAACGATCTTAACGAACACCTGACCAGGGCTCAGACTGCTACTCACCTCTTGCCCGACGGCACGAGCCTTGATGCTATTAATGAACTCTTTGACCACTGGCAAGGCAACATCGGCCTCGAGCAGCGCCATCCGCACTTCCCGCAGGGTTCCCTTAATATTGTCTTCGGTCAGTTTGGCTTGGCCGGTAACCGATCTGAGTGTCTGCGTCAGACGATCCGTCAAATTGTCGAACATAATGTGCCTCTAGCCGTTAAACACGCAAAATAGCCCTATCACGGCCCATATTCTCAAGCCATCAATAACGCAAACCGGGGATTATACCTGAACCCTACAGCGCACTCTACGCCGGTTCTGCAATCGACCTCATTGGCTACCGGGAAGTTGTTCGCAGCTTCGCTAACCATCTATTCAAACTGCAAAATATTTGTGACACACTTAGCCCTCTTTTCCTTCCAGATCCGGCGACTCGTACAACTATGACCCTGATTTTAACCAGCCTCTTCAGCGCCACCCTGTACCTGATAGCGGGTTTTATCCAAGCCACCAGCCTGAGCGGAAAGCGCCCAGCAAGACGCTCACTAGTGATGATGCTAGGTTCCGGCGCGCTGGCTCTTCACACCTTAGCGGTGTACCTAATACTGCATCCGGGTAACGGCATTCAACTCGGACTACTTCCTGTTTCCTCGCTGATCGCCTGGTTAGTCGCCGGATTGGTGCTGCTGAGCTGCCTGCGTAAACCGCTCGAGAGCCTGTTTGTCGGGGTGTTTCCGATCGCCGCCATTGCATTATTACTAGCAGCTATCGGCCCCGAAACGGCGGCCCCACAACAGTACAGCGGCGGTGAGATCGCCCATATCCTGACCTCGATACTGGCTTACAGCATCTTCGCCATCGCAGCGCTACATGCCCTGGTACTGGCTAGACAAGACCACGAACTCAAACACCACCACACCCGCGGCATCATCCGCGCACTGCCGCCACTGCAATTGATGGAACAGTTATTGTTCGAAATGATATGGCTAGGCCTGCTGTTGCTCAGCGCCTCATTGTTGACCGGGGTGCTCTTTCTAGAAGATATTTTTGCCCAACAACTGGTCCACAAGACCGGGTTATCGGTAATTGCATGGGCCATTTACGCCACTCTGCTCTGGGGTCGCCACCAGCGTGGCTGGCGTGGCACCACCGCGATGCGCTGGGCGCTGGGCGGCTTTGGCTTTTTGATGCTGGCCTACTACGGCAGCAAGCTGGCGCTGGAACTGGTCTTGACCGGCTAAACCAAGCCTGTGTCGCAGCTTGACAGGCAGCAGCCGACACCACACAATCAACGACCTTATCGCAACCACAGGTCTACCTCGTCTTGGACGACGCATCAATCAGCCTCCTAGGAGGCATTCTTGTAGTTCTTATTTTCTGCTCAGCGTTCTTCTCCGGCTCCGAAACCGGAATGATGTCCCTGAATCGTTATCGACTGCGCCACCTGGTCAAGAAAAAGCACCGTGGAGCGATGCGTGCCAATCGATTACTCGAACGCCCGGACCGACTGATCGGCGTTATCCTGATCGGCAATAACCTGGTCAATATCTCCGCCGCCTCGATCGCCACCATTATTGCGGTCAGACTCTGGGGCGATGCGGGCATCGTTATCGCCACCTTTGGGCTGACTCTGGTCATCCTGATCTTTTCTGAAGTCACCCCCAAAACACTGGCGGCGCTGCACCCAGAAAGAATCGCCTTTCCCGCCGCACTGATCTTACGCCCGCTACTCACCCTGCTCTATCCAGCGGTGTGGATGGTCAACGGCATCACCAACAGCCTGCTCAGAATGATGGGGGTTAATGTTGAAAACACCAGCCACCACCACCTCAGTACCGAGGAGCTGCGCACCATCGTCAACGAGGCGGGCGCCCTGCTACCGCAGCATAACCAGTCGATGCTACTGGGGATTCTGGAGCTCGAAGAGGTTCGCGTTCAGGATGTGATGATCCCGCGCAACGAGGTGATCGGCATCGACCTGGAAGCCAGCGACGAACAGATCATGAAGGTCATCATCGACTGCCAGCACACCCGTATACCGGTCTACAAAGGCGATATCAATCAGGTCGTGGGCATCCTTCACCTGCGTAATATGGCAAAAGTGTTCAACGAATCCGGATTCAGCAAGGCGGCGCTGCTACAGGTCATCAGCGAGCCCTACTTCATCCCCGAAAGCACCCAGCTGCAGACCCAGCTACTCAATTTCCAGAAAGAGGGGCGTCGTATCGGCTTAGTGGTCGATGAGTACGGCGACATTCAGGGCATCTGCACGCTTGAAGATATATTGGAAGAGATTGTCGGTGAACTGACCGACGACAGACGCCCAGAGAATCAGGACATTCATCCACAGGACGACGGCAGTTTCTTTATCGACGGATCCGCCACCATCCGGGAGATCAACAAGGCGATGGACTGGAATCTTCCGGTCGATGGCCCCAAAACCCTCAACGGCCTGATCACCGAACAGTTGGAGTTCATCCCCGAAAGCAACGTCTGCCTGACCATTGGCCAACATCATATCGAGACCATTCAGGCGCAGGACAACCTGGTCAAGATGGCCCGACTCTCAGCACCGCTTAAGCAACTATAAACGGGCGTAGCCCGCTTAGCTGCCTACTTAACAAAGATACAGTGGCTCAGTCGATCTGGACCAGCGTCTCGCGGTAACGACGCATATTGTCGACATAGAGCTCGGCACTCGCGCGCAGCCCCTCGATTTCAGCCTCGCTCAGGCTTCGCTTGACCTTGCCAGGACTACCGACCACCAGCGAACCATCGGGAATATTCATCCCTTCGGGAATCAAGGTATTGGCACCAATCAGACAATTACGACCGATTTTCGCCCCATTCAGGACCACCGCATTAATACCCACCAACGAATTCATCCCAACCGTGCAGCCATGCAGCATCGCCTGGTGACCGATCGTCACGTTACCTTCAAGCAGCAGTGGAAAACCCGGATCGGTATGCAATACCGCACCGTCCTGTACATTACTGCCATCGCCCAGCGTAATCGGTTCGTTATCCGCCCTGACCACAGCATTAAACCAAATACTGACCCGATCGCCGATATAGGTCGAACCAATCACAGTCGCATTGCGGGCCACAAAGTGGCACTTGGATGCAAACTCCACCCGGCGGTTATCGACGTGGTAGATCATAATAGCCTTCCCTTAGACAGATTCAGGTCTTAGCTGCAACGGCAAATCCGCTCCCAGCCCTTGGTTTAACAACTCCACCAGCACATAAGCCGTCAGCCCCCAGATCACATACCCCTGGAAATCATAACGCGGCATATGCGCCTCACCCCCATCCAACCACAACCGCTCGAGTTGAAACTGCTGCTTATCGAGCAAAAACCTTAGCGGCACCTTGAACAAACTCTCCAACTCGTCCGGGTTAGGCGACAACGCAACCTCGGTCGATATCACGCCCAGATAGGGCGTCACCAGAAAACCATGCTTAGACACCACCTGGTTGAGCGACCCGATCACTCGCACCTGCTCGGGAGGCAGGCCGATCTCTTCGTGGGATTCACGCAGTGCAGTTGCCAACACGCTAGCATCCTCAGGATCTCGCTTGCCACCAGGAAAGGCCACCTCGCCAGGATGACTGGACAGTTGACTCGCCCGGCGGGTCAACACCACCTCAGGATTAATCCGGTCATCGGTCAACGCCACCAATACCCCGGCATCGGGCAGATCTCGCAATACGCGACGCACCGATCGACCACGCACACCTTGCTCCAACAGACCCAACAGGTCGGTCTCAGCAGCGCCACCTATACTCGAAATAGTCATCTGTTTTTGCGCAGGCTCTTGATCAATACGTAATATGTCATACATCATAGCCCGATCGGCCAAGTAGATAGAACCTTAGAAACTGATCCGCATCAATAACCGATCACCCAGTAGGATACCATCGCCATGAAATACTGCAGTCAATGCGGTTCAGCCGTCCACCAACAAATTCCCGAAGGCGACAACCGGCCACGCTACGTCTGCAGCCAGTGCGATACTATCCATTATCAAAACCCCCGCATCATTGCCGGCTGCCTGCCGGTTTATCAAGACAAGGTGCTGCTCTGCAAACGCGCGATCGAACCCGGCTACGGCCTATGGACGCTGCCGGCAGGTTTTATGGAGAATGGCGAAACCACCCGCGAAGGCGCGATGCGCGAAACCCGCGAGGAAGCTTGCGCAGAAGTCGAGCTCAAAGAACTCTATACCATTACCAGCATCACACCGATCAATCAGGTACAGATGTTCTATCTGGCTGAACTGGCCACCCCCGACTTTGCCGCCGGTGAAGAAACGCTCGAAGCCGAACTCTTCGCCGAACACGAGATCCCCTGGGATCAGCTGGCATTCAAAACCGTTATCAACGCGCTGAAATTTTATTTTGAAGATCGCAAACAGGGCCACTACCCATTGCGACATGTCGATTTTACCGGTGATAAAAGCCGCTTACGCGAGTCCGCCCCTCAATAGGCGGCCTTCATACGCGCCACCCCTTTTACCAGCGCATCTCGCCAGGCTTGCTCTAACGCAGCATCAAAGCTTGGATCATACATCTTGACGGTTGCCAGCAAGCTTTCAATCCAGTGATCGTAAAGCTGCGGCGGCACATCTACACTGGCTTGACTATGCAAGTGGGCGACCTGGTCAAGATCCATCCGATCCGAGTCAAAATTCCCGGCTCCAAGCATCAAATCCAGCGAAGCCCGCAACATCAACACCTGATGATCCATATCCGTATTGGCAAACTTGCTCGCGACCTCGGGAGAAGCGTCGATAAACCGCGAATAAAATTCATTCAAGAAACCAAAATTCTCCACACACCGCTGATAACTTTGTAGGACACAATCGACCTTGATATCCATGAGCGCACCTAAATACGAGTTAGCCATAAGGAGTCTCTGATGAAGCCCACTTGCGCTTCTGCACACTTCAGATCTGCCCTGCGGGGCAGGTAGCTTGGTCAAAGGCTCCATAAGGTTTAGAACACACACCCGATCCTGACAAATAAAAACACTGTTAGCGCAAAACAAATACGCCAATCCGTTTTGCCACCGTATTAAACAGTGATATAACCTGCCTCAAAATCACTGTTTGATTACGAGCACAACTCAAGCCACAAGGCTTCGATCCAACCCACTACCCACGCAGCGGGAACACCCTCTTTCTATGACTAGTAACAACACGCCCAACAACACGATTAACTGGCTACCGTCATCATTTGGGCAACTAAACCTGAGCGATATTCTCAGCGCCAAACAACATTCAGGGGACTTTAGCAGCACCCGATCCGACTACATCGCCCGCCGCCTACGCTTTATGCTACTAGTGTTCGCGGTTGCTATCTGCCTATGGATTCCGGTCGATTACCTGACCCTCAACACCGAGCACGTCGTCAACATCGCCTGGAGCCGCTTGGCCCTTTCTGCAGCGCTGATCACACTGTGGCTGATGTCCTTTATCAGCATGCGCCCAGGGCTAACCTACGCCCTGCTTTCACTAGCCCTGGGATCGGTAATGGCTTTTTATGTTGCCTCAATTCTGATCATGAGTAGTGGCACCGCAGAAGAACCGCTTGCCGGCTATAAAGCGATCCCTTTTTTAATGATCGCGCTGACAGGTTTGTTCCCGCTGACGCTGGTCATGGGCTTATCCAACATCGCCTTGATCAGCGTATTCTTTATCGCCCTGGCTACTTGGCAAGGCGGCTTGAACAGTTTTGAATTCTTTAACGAGTTGTGGGTGCTATCGCTGGTAAGCGGTTGCAGCCTATGGATTCAATCGGGTCAGCTACTGATGCTGTTAAAACTCTACCGTGAATCGACCCGCGATCCACTCACCGGGCTCATCAACCGCCGAGTACTGATGAAGCAACTGGATAATCAGCAACACCTGTTCGAACAACAGCAGCAACCCTTTAGCATATTGATGTTCGATCTGGACCGTTTCAAACGTATAAACGACAACTACGGTCACCAAGCCGGCGACACCGTATTGAAGATGGCCGCAACCATCCTGACCCAGAATGCCCGCCCTACCGATATCGTCGCCCGCTACGGCGGCGAAGAGTTTATGGTGGTACTACCCGGCCTCACCGCCCAGCAGAGCCTGCCGCTAGCCGAACTGATTCGCAGCGCGATTGAGCAGCAGCAAACACCCTGCTCACAAGGCGATGTGATTAACGTCACCACATCGATCGGTCTGAGCGAATACCTTTCAGGCGAAGCCTTATCCGAAACCATTGAGCGCGCCGACAACCTGCTTTATCGTGCCAAAGAGCAGGGCCGCAACCAGGTTGTATCAACCTCCTACGCCCCTTCCAGCCCCGATAGCCAGCTCGATTCAGCTTCAGTAAACCCCGTAGCGGCTACACTCAGCAACGACCATCCGGCTAACTGACAATAGGACTAATAGCACTCGACAACCTCACACAACTGATTCAGATCAACAATTGATGCAGACACGGCCATCTACGGTTGCACAAGAGGCTACCTATGCTAGTGTCCAAGGCTGTCTCAACGCCTAAGGGCCAACACGACAACCCCGAATAGGCTTTGCCGGGTAGCGAATAACAAGTTTGATAATTGACGTCCCAACTTAGAGAGCTGGAGAAACTAATGAACAAGACTCTGATCACCCTAGCAGGCGCTTTAGCCCTTGCAGCCGCCACCACCACAAGCGCTGGCGATTACGTTAAAAACTACAAAGAGGTCGTCAAGGCTGCCGATTGGAAGGCGATGACCACAATCGTTGTCAACATGAACGAGTACGAGTACGACACCACCACGCTGGAGCTCACTGCAGGACAGGCTTATAAGCTGGAGCTGAAAAACCTTGGCGAGAAGAAGCACTACTTCACCGCGCCTGAGTTCTTCAAAAACGTGGCAACCCGCAAAGCTCAGGTAAATGGCCAAGCGGAAATCAAGGCCGATTACTTCACCGCCCTTGAGATACTGCCAGGCGGCCAGCTGGATCTATACGTCGTCGCTCACAACAAGGGTGAATACCCGGTTTACTGCACCATCGACGACCATCGCGACGAAGGCATGGACGATGTAATCATCATTAACTAATGCCCCATGGCGCCAGCTCCATGCTGGCGCCATCACCTTGCCTTGCGCTACCCTACACCCCCTCTTCGCCGCTATAAGAACTTGCTATGAAACCTCTTGGTCGATTTATCGCACTCTCTATCTTGCTGATAGCGAGTTCGGCGCATGCCGCACAGACCATCGCGGTAGCAACACTATCGAGCGCTCCCGCGATTGATGGAGAATTATCTGACTGGCCTACCAACTGGGTCAAAATAGCGATCAAAGATGCGATAGAGGGCGATAAGAAGAACCGTACTGGGGAGATCGAAGCCGAACTTCAAGCCGTTGTCGTCGGCGACCGGATCTATATTGCAGCACGCTGGCCCGATACGTCGGAGAATCGTAACTACAAACCCTGGGAATGGAGAAAGACCAAATACAAACGCGGTAAAGACCGTGAAGATATGTTCGCCGTACGCTTTGATATGGGCGGTGACTTTAAAACCTGCATGATCACCGAAGCCGACTACGACGTTGATGTCTGGCTCTGGTCAGCAGCACGTACCGACCCGCACAGTTATGCCTCAGACATGTGGCACAAGATCACCCTTAATCCGATAGAGGACGCTGCCGAGTACGAGACCGACAGTGGCGTGGTGGTTTACATCAAAAAAGGCGCCGACGAAGGCCGCCCGGGTTACAAAAACGCCAAAGTCAAAAATCGCAAAAAATTCCAAGGCGACGAACTCCCCAGCATCGACCTGAGCCGCAGCCCTAAAGGCAGTGTCGCAGACGTCGCAGCCAAAGGCGTTTGGAAAGAGGGCTTCTGGCAGCTGGAGTTTTCCCGCCAACTCAACACCGGCAATAGCGACGATGTCGCGTTAGACGCAGTTGACAGCATCCGCGGCCAGATCGCCGTATTCAATCAAGGCTTTGCCGAACACAAGAGCGTCTCCGGCGAGCTAGTCTTTAGCTTCAGCAAATAATCCTGCCTTAACGCCCCGTACAACTGGTATTCAATAGGCTTTTAAGCCATATTTTGCTGACATTTTGTACCGTCGGCCAATTTTCGTGTGCAATATATTCAATAAGCGTGCAAAATATTGCGTTTTATTTTGACCCTACTAACAAAGCGAGAAAAACAATGAAGAAATTGCTGGTTGCAGCATCGCTGTTGCTCACCTCTACCTTGGCTTCGGCTGCGGACATCTCCCTGTGGGAAAAATCAACCCTGAACGATATCGTCAAGCGCGGTGAACTTCAGGTTTGTATGGAAGCTGGCTACATGCCGTTCGAAATGCGTGACAAGAAGGGTCGCATCGTAGGTTTTGACGTCGATATCGCCAAAGAGATGGCCAAGGCCATGAAAGTTAAACTGGACCTGCGTAACACCGCATGGGACGGCATCATCCCTGCCTTGCTGACCGGCAAGTGCGACATCATCATGTCCGGTATGACCGTCACCTCCGAGCGCAACCTAAAGGTTAACTTCGCCAACCCTTACATCGTAGTGGGCCAAACCGTACTGATTCGCCCTGAGCTGGCCGACGAGATCAAGAGCTTCCGCGATCTAAACGATCCGAAGTACATCGTCGCCACCAAGCTGGGCACCACCGGTGATATCGCCACCAAGAAGTACATCGGCAAGTCCGAGATCCGTCTGTTCGAAACCGAATCAGAAGGCGCCCTTGAAGTGGTTAACGGCAATGCTCATGCATTCGTTTACGACCTACCTTTCAACGCCATCTACAGCTCGCAAAACAGCGACAAAGTCACCCATCTAGACGATTCCTTTACCTACGAGCCACTAGGCTGGGCGGTACGCAAGGGCGATCCTGACTTCATGAACTTCCTCAACAACTTCCTGGCTCAGGTTAAAGGTGACGGCACCTACGACAAGATCTACGGCAAGTGGTTTGGTAGCGACAACTGGCTCAAATCGGTCCAGTAATCCTGATAACGGGGCCATTTCTGGCCCCGTTCATCGTTATGGCCTAAATTAACTAGATCGCCGCGCCGCAGGCTATAAGCCTGTGGCCGATGAAGCCACTATTCATCACCGCCTAACCCTACTGGAATCCGAGTTACTCATGGATAAGCAGTACAACAACGCTTTTTGGAACCTAGTCTTCGTCCTGATCCTGATTGTGATCGGCATCGGCGTCTACATGTCCAGCAAAAGCATCGAATACACCTGGCGCTGGGAACGGATTCCACAGTACATCATCAACACCGAACCGCAAGAGATCCTGGCTCCGTTCGATGGCTCGGTTACCGTCAGCGACAGCCGCAAGACACTCACCGTAGTCCCAGACTCCGGCGAAGATCCCTACGTGCTGAACCGCTTCGATATTCTCGAAGTCGAAGATGGCGATATGGTGTTTGAAGGCGATTATATCGCAGGCCTCGATACCTGGCAGATCGGCCCGATCACCTGGGGTCTGGTGATGACCCTGAAGCTATCGCTAATCTCGCTGGTATTCGCCGTCATCATCGGCTTATTTACCGGTCTAGCGAGGATCTCCAGCAACCCGGCGCTGAAGAACCTAGCCATCACCTACATCGAACTGGTCCGCGGCACGCCGCTGCTGGTCCAGATCTTTATCTTCTATTTCTTTATCGGCACGGTACTCGATCTGGATCGCTTCACCGCCGGTGTCGCAGCACTATCGGTGTTTACCGGTGCCTATATTGCCGAGATCATCCGCTCGGGTATCCAATCGATTCCCCCCGGACAGATGGAAGCAGCACGCTCGCTGGGGATGAACTACGTCCAGGCGATGGTTAACGTCATTCTGCCGCAGGCGTTCAAACGCACCCTGCCACCGATGGCGGGTCAGTTTATCAACCTGATCAAAGACTCCTCCTTGGTATCGGTCATCTCCATTACCGACCTGAGCAAGGCGGGCCGCGAAGTGGTCAACTCCACCTTCGCCCCGTTCGAAGTCTGGTTTACCGTCGCGCTGCTGTACTTAGTACTGACCGGTGGCCTGTCGTGGCTGATCCAGAAACTTGAGAAGAGGCTCTCCGCCAGTGACTGAACATATTGACCCCAGCATCATCGTCGCTCGCGATGTCGACAAGATTTACCCCAACGGCTGCCACGCATTGAAGAAGGTTTCTCTGACCGTCAACCGTGGCGAAGTGGTGGTCATCGTCGGCCCCAGTGGCTCAGGTAAGTCCACTTTCCTACGCACTCTCAACCAACTCGAAACCATTTCAGAAGGTGATGTGCGTATCGATGGGATTCACCTGACCGACAAGAAGACCGACATCAACCTGATCCGCGCCGAAGTCGGGATGGTATTCCAGTCGTTCAACCTGTTCCCGCACAAGACCGCGTTGGAGAACGTGATACTGGCACCGATGAAGGTACTGAAGAAGTCTCGAGCCGATGCGTTGGAGAGAGGCAAAGAGTTGATGTACAAGGTTGGCCTGGCCGAACGGATGCACAGTTATCCATCGCAGCTATCGGGTGGCCAGCAGCAACGAGTAGCGATCGCTCGGGCGTTGGCGATGATGCCGATGATCATGCTGTTTGACGAGCCGACCAGCGCCCTCGACCCCGAGATGGTGGGTGAAGTTCTCGACGTCATGAAAGGCCTGGCTGCAGAAGGTATGACTATGGTGGTCGTGACCCACGAGATGGGCTTTGCCCGCGAAGTGGCCGACCGCGTGGTCTTTATGGAAGACGGCGAACTGATCGTTGAAGAAACCCCCGAACGGTTCTTCGACAAGACCAACAATGAACGACTGCAACGGTTTCTGGGTCAGGTGCTCTAAGCCTTTCTTCAAAGCTTAAGTCGTTATTATCAAAGGGCCGCTATTGCGGTCCTTTTGTTTTCATGCTTACTACAGCTAGTGTTTAAAATTTCTACAACCACCAGATATTGTGCTTTTCATCGATAACAACCATATACCGATTTGATCTAAGTAGAAGTTTATTAATACCTTTTCTCGCACAAAGTAAGTGACCACTTACCCCACTCAATAACAGTTAATTGGCACTGATTAAAATCCGAACGGCTAGCGGTCAATTTTCTGACGTAGTTAAGTGATCGGTGATGAAAAACTACATGTTGTGTCCAACCAAACCACGAGCATACAATATCTGCCATCCTATCGATGACATGCCATAACCGGCTGTCACCACGTGACATAAAACCTAGCTTGATTAGGAAAAGGGCCCAACGCAAATGACTGCCACCCTCCAGGTCGTAACCGCACAAGAAAAAGAAGTCCCCCTTCAGGATGCCTCACTCGATATCTGGGACTCTAAATACCGCTTGAAAGCCAAAGATGGTCAACTACTGGATCAGGACATCGATGCCTCCTTTCGTCGTGTCGCCAAAGCGTTGGCAGAAGTCGAAAAAGGCAAGAAAAATCAGCAGCACTGGCAAGAACAATTTCTATGGGCCTTACGTCGTGGTGCGGTCCCAGCAGGACGCGTTATCTCTAACGCCGGCGCTCAAGAGCACAAGCCAGCTACCTCGACCATCAACTGCACCGTATCGGGCACCATCACTGATTCGATGGATGACATCCTGGGCAAAAATCTCGAAGCAGGTCTGACCCTTAAAGCCGGTTGTGGCATCGGTTACGAATTCTCCACCCTACGTCCGAAAAACGCTTACGTTTCCGGCGCTGGCGCTTACACCTCCGGCCCACTGTCGTTCATGGATATCTTCGACAAGATGTGTTTCACCGTCTCCTCGGCTGGCGGTCGCCGTGGCGCTCAGATGGCGACCTTCGATATTGGCCATCCCGATGTGGTCGACTTCATCCGTGCCAAACGCGAAGACGGACGGCTACGCCAGTTCAACCTCTCCTTGCTGATCACCGACGAATTCATTCAAGCCGTCAAAGACGATAGCGATTGGAAACTGGCCTTCCCGATGACCCAGAAAGAGGTCGACCGCGACGGCATCGATCTGACTGACGACAACCAAGTAGTTTGGCGCGAGTGGCCGATCAAAGGCCACTATGTCACCAACGACTCCGGTCTGGTCGCCTGCCGCATCACCAAAACCATGCGTGCCCAGCAACTGTGGAACGTCATCATGACCTCCACCTACGACTTCGCCGAGCCGGGTTTCATCCTGATCGACAAGG
>JBALWS010000066.1:0-23093 GCA_036960405.1 Halopseudomonas sp.
GATGCCGGGTTGGACGTGCTCGAGCGCTTTGGCGACAGAGTGCAGGTTGCCCATGCCGTAATCGATAACTGCTACGCTGCTCATGCTTGGTCTCTGTTGTGGTGGGTGACGGTGTTGCTTACAAGCAACCTTTGGTTGATGGGGTGATGCCTGCCATCCGCGGATCTTCGGCGAGCGCCATCCGTAGAGCGCGCCCGAACGCTTTGAACACGGTTTCGGCCTGATGGTGGGCATTGGCGCCCTTCAGGTTGTCGATATGCAGAGTCACTTGGGCGTGGTTGACGAAGCCGTGGAAAAATTCGCCGAACAGCTCGGTATCCAGTGCGCCGATCGAGGCGCGGGTAAAAGGGATATTCATCGCCAGCCCCGGACGGCCTGAAAAATCGATCACCACCCGTGACAGGGCTTCGTCCAGTGGCACGTAGGCATGGCCATAGCGGGTGATGCCTTTTTTATCCCCTACCGCCTTGGCGAAGGCCTGACCTAAGGTGATGCCGATATCTTCCACCGTGTGGTGGGCGTCGATATGGAGGTCGCCTTTGGCTTTTATATCCATGTCGATCAGGCCATGGCGGGCGATCTGCTCAAGCATGTGCTCGAGGAAAGGAACCCCCGTATCGGCGTTAAATTCACCGCTACCATCCAGGTTGATCGAGATGCTGATCTGGGTTTCGAGGGTGTTGCGGGTGACACTGGCCTGACGTTCGCCCATGGTTTGCTCCGGCTGCCAAAATAAGCCGCTTATTATAGCGTTAAAGCGCGCAGCAATGAATCACTCTGCTGATACGACTTTACCTCTCTTTTTCAGCCACTAAGATGTATAACCAGAGGCACTAAATTATGCGGTGCAAAGGATAAGCGGAGCTGGGTTATGAAACTGCTACTCAAGATGGTGCTGGGACTGGTGTTGCTGGCTGTGTTAGCGATCGGCGCACTATTGGTGTTGGTCGATCCGAATGATTTCAAGCCCGAGCTGGAGAGCTTGGCAAGGGACAAAGGTCAGGTTGATCTGCGGCTGAAGGGGGATATCGGCTGGTCGCTGTTTCCCAGTATCGCGTTGTCATTACCCGCGCTGGAGGCGATGACGCTTGAAGGTAAGCCGTTGGCCTCGTTGCAACGGGCTGAGATCGAGGTGCGGCTGTTACCGCTGCTCGGCGGTGAGTTGAAGATGAAAGGGCTGCTGCTTGACGGTCTCAAACTGGATTTGACCGCCCCTGACCCGGCGGCCATCCCGACTCCGGTAGAACCTGACGCCGTGGCAGGCGACGCGCCGAAAGCGGCGGGGGCGCTGTTGTTTGATATCGGTCGTATTCAGATCAGCAATGCCCAGATCCGCTACGCTGACCCCGCGCAGGCGCAGGTTGTTGAGCTGAAGGATTTCAATCTCAGTGCTGAGGACTTGGTGAGCGGACAGCACTTTCCGTTAGCGGTCGATTTTGAATTGGCGCTATTCAGCGGGGAGCAAACTCAGCCGCAGTTAGTGGCCAAGAGTCAGTTGCAGGCTGAGTTATTGTTGGATCTTACGCGACAAGTTTTTGCTGCCAAGGGGTTGCAGGCTCAGCTCAGCCTGGCGGGAGCGAGTGTCGCTAAGCCACTCGAGCTGTCGCTCAGTGCTGATGTGACGGCGGATCAAGCGAGCGATAGTGTCGAGATCAAGGAACT
This sequence comes from Halopseudomonas sp., assembly GCA_036960405.1. Taxonomy (GTDB): domain Bacteria; phylum Pseudomonadota; class Gammaproteobacteria; order Pseudomonadales; family Balneatricaceae; genus Motiliproteus. Next base: position 1,663 of record JBALWS010000066.1, read on the forward strand.
GAAGTTGGCGCTCGCTAACCTGCTGCTTAACGCCGATCTGAAACTGGAGACGGTCACCGATCAACCGTTGATCACCGGAACGCTACAGATTCCTGAGTTTGATCTAAAGCAGTTGTTGGGAACGCTGGGGCAGCCCGAGCTACTGACTCGCGATGATGCCGCGCTACGTAAGCTGGGGCTAGAGGCATCGCTGGTAGGACCCGCGGGGGTGATCGGTCTGGAACAGCTGGTGCTGAGCGTGGATCAAAGCCGCTTTACCGGATCGCTGAGCTATGCGCTGCAAAGCGGGGCGCAGGTCGTCAAGCTGGCCGGTGATGCGATCGACGTTGACCGCTATTTGCCGCCAGAGAGTCAGAGTAACGATTCGAGCGACGAGGTGACGCCTCAAGACACTAGCGCAGAGCGCTACTCCAAGGCGCCGCTGCTGCCGGTTGAGCTGTTGCAAACATTGAACATCGATGCCGACTTAGCGCTGGCTGAGTTCAAGGCGTCGGGCCTAACAATCGAGCAGCTAAAGCTATTGCTTAAGGCCGATGGTGGTCTGGTCGAGGTTTCCCAAATATCCGGTCAGCTATACCAGGGTAGCTTTGAAAACAGCGCGACTATCGATGCACGGCAGCAACCGGTTCGTTTTGATATCAAAAAACAGGTTAGCGGTATTGAGTTGGGCGCGATGCTGGTGGACCTGGCCGAGGTTGACCGATTTAACGGCCTGTTTTCAATGCAGGGGGAGTATCAGGCGCAAGGCAACTCGGTTTACGATATCGTTCATTCGTTAGATGGAGCGATGCAGCTAGGGCTTAAACAAGGGCGCTTGAAGGGTGTCAATCTGGGCGACACACTCTGCCGGGGGATCTTGCAGGCTAAAGGGCAGCAACCACCTGTCGAGTCGGCGCAAGCCTATACCGAATTTACCAATCTTAGTGCCACGGCAAAGATTACCGATGGCGTGGTGGTTAATAACGACCTTAAGGCGGCGTTGGTGGGAATTAACTTAGCCGGTGATGGTCGGGTTGATTTGCCCAAAGAAGCGCTCAATTATGGCGTGTCGTTGACGGTACTGCAGGAGTTTGCCAGCGATAACTGCCGCATCGATGAAAAACTCCATAACCTGGCGCTGCCGCTTCGTTGTGAAGGCGGTTTTGATACCGACCCGGCTAAGCTTTGTGGGATCGATAAGGCGCGAATCAAGAAAGTGATGAGCGAGCTGGGCACCCGTGAAGTCAAACAGAAGCTGGAACAAAAACTTGAGGAGGAGTTGAAAGGCAACGAATCGCTCAAAGGTGTGTTGAAGGGGTTGTTCTAATCGATGCTTGTAGTGTGACAGCGGAGCCATTTCAGCAGCAGTTGTTGAACTGGTTCGACCAGCATGGGCGCAAGTCGTTGCCGTGGCAACAGTCGATCAGTCCGTACCGGGTTTGGCTCAGTGAGGTGATGCTGCAGCAGACGCAGGTGGCGACGGTGATTCCGTACTTCGAACGTTTTATCGCCACCTTTCCGACAGTAGAGGCGCTAGCCGGTGCCGATATAGATCGGGTTTTACACCTGTGGACCGGGCTGGGTTACTACGCTCGTGGTCGTAACCTGCACAAGGCGGCGCAGGTCGTGGTGGAGCAATATGCGGGGGTGTTTCCGAATACGCTGGAGGGGCTTGAGGCCTTGCCCGGCATTGGCCGCTCGACCGCTGGGGCGATCCTATCTATTGCGCATCAGATACCGACCGCTATTTTGGATGGCAATGTTAAGCGGGTGCTGGCGCGCTTTCATGCGATTGAGGGCTGGCCGGGACAGCGTTTGGTACACAATCAGTTGTGGCAGCTGTCCGAGCATTACACGCCGCAGCAGCGCTGCGCCGACTACACCCAGGCGATCATGGATCTTGGCGCCACCCTGTGTCGGCGGGGGCAGCCCGAGTGTTCACGCTGCCCGTTGCAGACAAACTGTCAAGCCCACGCGCTGGGAGCTCAGCAGCGCTACCCCTCTCCGAAACCTAAAAAGGTGTTGCCGGTTCGACAATGTTGGATGCTAATTTTACGCGATTCGCAGCAGCGGGTGCTGTTGCAGCAACGGCCGCCTGTGGGGCTTTGGGGGGGGTTATGGTGTTTGCCCGAATTTGATTCAGAAACAGCGATGCAAACCTACCTGGATGATTTTTCAGAACGTGACCACGTTGCCGAATCCTTGGCTGAATTCCGCCATACCTTCTCCCACTATCATCTACAGATCCATCCCTCCATTGCCTGTGTTGGGGGGGGGCTGCGGATGGCGGTGCAGCAGTCCAATGATTGCTGGTATGACCCCAGCAACCCCGTTGAATTAGGCTTAGCCGCACCGATTAAAAGGCTATTGAGTCGGCTATAACAGGGTTGGTGCTGGCTAGTGGGGTTGGTGTACTCTAGCGAGCTGATTGTTGAACCGGGGCTAGCCCCGGTTCGAAAAGACTGTTTCCCAGGAGCTTTGTGTCATGAGTCGAACTGTATTGTGTAAGAAATACCAGCAACAGCTTGAAGGGTTGGATCGCCCTCCCTATCCCGGTGCGCGGGGTAAAGAGATCTTTGATACGGTGTCCAAGCAGGCCTGGCAGGAGTGGTTGGAACACCAAACTCGGCTGATTAATGAAAAGCACCTCAATATGATGGATGCCGAGGCGCGCACTTATCTGACGGCGCAGATGGATCTTTTCTTTAGTGGTGAGCAGTTTGACCAGGTCGAAGGTTACGTACCCCCGTCTAAATAGCCCCCGGAGTGCGAGCAGTTTTGGTGCGGCGGAGGATTGTTCTGAGCGGTAACAGAGGTGAATTCGATGCTGCAAACTGAGCTAGGGCTGAAGCACTACCGTTTGCCAATCATCATTTTGTTACTCGGCGTGTTCGCCTTGATTCTTTGGCAAGTGGCTAGCTGGACTCGAGGCAACGAGCTCAATACGTTGCAGCGTTCGCTGGAGCTGAACCTGTCTCGCTATACTCTGAGTTTGAAAAGCGAACTGGATAAGTACCAGAATCTCCCCGCCTTGCTGGCTACCGATCGAACCTTCAAAGAGGTGTTATATAACGCCGACAATCGCGTGATTGTCGGTTCGTTAAACCGTTATCTAGCCGATGTGCGGCGGATTACCGGCGCTTCTGATATCTACCTGATGTCGCCCTCCGGAACGACCTTAGCGGCCAGCAATTGGGATCAGTCCAACTCCTTTGTCGGCAAAAACTTTCACTACCGGCCCTATTTTCAACAAGCCATGACCGGCCAGGAGGGACGCTATTTCGCGTTGGGCACCACTTCGCGTAAACGCGGCTATTACTTTTCGCACCCAATTTTTAGTGCTGAGACAGTGGTGGGTGTCGTCGTGGTCAAGATCGATCTTAATGATATAGAAGAGCAGTGGAACGACGAGTTGACCGACCTGTTGGTGACGGATATCGATGATGTCATCTTTATCAGTACACGGGAGTCTTGGAAGTTTAAAACGCTCGAGCCACTGTCGGGGCCCGATCTGAATCGGATTGTTGAAAGTTTACGCTACGCCGATCAGCCGTTGGTGTCACTGCCGATTACTCAGCGTGAAAAAATCGATAACAATGTTGAATTGATCACGTTGCTAGAAGACAGCGAAGGGCGTGGCGAACGTTCGATCGACCGCTTGTCGGGTACCCGCTATATGTTGTTGCGTCAGCCGCTGGTCGAGGCCGAATTGAATGTCGTGGCGCTGGCCAAGCTGAGTCAGGTGTCGGCGCGGGTGTGGGATGCGGTGATGTTGGCTGGGGTGGTGCTGACAGTGCTGGTGCTGTTGGGCCTGTTTTTGTTGTTGCGTCAAAAAATTATTCAGGAGCGGCGCCGCTTTAAAGAGCATGCAAACCGTTCGCTAGAGCTGAACGAAGCACGAGTCCGAGCAGTTATCGATAATACCCAGGCCGGCCTGATAACGCTCGATGCACAAGGGCGAATCGAATCGTTTAACCCTACTTCAGAAGCGTTGTTTGGTTATGACTCCGAGCAGATCGCCAGTCGTTATTTCAGTTTGCTGATTGCCCCTGCTGATCGTTCCGTTTGCTGGCGAACCATTACCGATCCGCAGGACTTGTCCGCTGATGCCTTGGTTCCGGTGATCGAAGCGCAAGCGCGTCGTGTGGATGATGAGTTGTTCCCGATTGAACTGACCATCGTGCCGGTGTGGTACCACGGTGAGCGTAAGTTCATCGTCACGATTCACGATATGACCGAGCGAAAAGAGTACGAGCAGTCACTGCGTGAAGCGCGAGATTTTTTGGAGCAACGGGTGCAGGAACGAACCCAAGAACTGCTCGGGGCCAATGACCGGCTTCGGACCGAAATTGAGCAGCATCATCACACCCAAGAAGAGTTAATTCAAACCGCAAAATTGGCCGTGTTGGGTGAGCTGTCAGCGGGTATTAATCATGAGCTGAATCAGCCGATGACGGCGATTCGGGCCTATTCGGATAATGCACGCCAGTACTTAGAGCTTAATCGGATGGACCGGGTGCAGGAAAACCTGCAGGAGATCTCCGGGTTGACCGAGCGGATGGCGAAAATCATCGCGCCATTGAAAGTGTTCTCTCGTAAAAGCAGCGGTCAGGCAGAGCCGGTGGCGCTCAAAGCGGTACGCAAAGGGGCAGTGTCGATCCTTTATGGGCGTTTACAGACCGAGCAGGTGTCGATTACTTGGCCGGATCAGATCGACGATATTCTGGTGATGGGGGATATGGTTCGGCTTGAGCAGGTGATGGTGAACCTGCTGAGCAATGCGATTCAGGCGATGCAACATAGCACCCTCAAGCAGATCGAGATCGCTTGTCAGTTGCAGCCTGGAGAGGTCTGTTTGAGTATTCGTGACCATGGTCCCGGTATCGATCCAGCAGCGCAGGGAAAAGTGTTTGAACCCTTCTACACCACTAAGTCTGCCGGCGAAGGGCTGGGGCTTGGGTTGTCTATTTCGCAGCGGATAGTTGAAAGCCTTGGCGGCTCGTTGAGTGCCGGCAATCATCCCGAAGGTGGGGCGTGTTTTCGGCTATGTCTGATACGGGTTGATTAGCGACTGGAGTGTTTTGTTCCTGTATGCAGTGTGCGTTATATCAGTACTTGTCTAATGTTATATTCATCACTTTGATTTATAGGACTTTTTCCTATTTTTCTTAGTCTGTAACTCGATATCATCGTTTTTTGTATTAGTGTGGACGCAGGTCAATGACTTGTTCTGCAGCATGCTTATAGTGCGTGCAGTTGTTGTAGCCATGGTCTGATCTTAAAAAGCGCATTACCGCCCTGCTCTTTTACCTGAATGGCTACACCTGTTTATTTTGGGAGTAACCATGAGCAAACGTCGTTTTATCGTCATCCCCGTTATGATTTCGATAGTGTCAGCCGCACTGTTGCTGTGGTTAGGTGGCGCTTCTGTCATGGCTTGGGTCGCTGCTGTCGGTGTCGTGGCTACCAGCTTTGCGGGGGCTGCCTATTTGGAAGGGCAGCATCAAGCGCTACTGCAAGAGCAGACCGAGCAATCCGCACGTGAATTAAGCGCCACTAATGAGCGTATCGAACATATTGGCCAAACACGTGAGTTGTTAGCTCGGGCGTTACCGATTTTAAATCGCCATGTCAGCAGCGTGCGTAGTCAGACTGAAGATGAAATTAGCGGCTTGACGGCCCGGTTTGGCAACTTGATCGAGCAGCTAACCGAAGCGATGCAGTTATCACAAGGTGAAGGGAGCGGCATCCTGCCCGTTATCGAGCAGGGTGAGCAGAAGCTGAATGAAGTGCTGCGCGTACTGGTGGAGATCAAGGAAGCTAAAGCTCAGGTTCAAAGCAAAATTAATGCGTTGGCAGGGCGTACCGCTGAGCTGGATGGAATGGCTCAGGATGTGGGGAAAATTGCCGAGCAAACCAATCTGCTGGCGCTCAATGCTGCGATTGAGGCGGCTCGAGCAGGAGAGCAAGGGCGAGGCTTCGCGGTGGTCGCCGACGAGGTTCGTAATCTGTCCAAGTTATCGGGTGACACCGCTCAGCAGATTCGTTCATCGGTAGAAGATGTCGCCTTGGCGATGCGCGAAGCGTTGGATATCGCTGAGCAGAGCAACGAACGTGAGGAGCTGGCTGAGTCTCAGGCACAGCAAAATATCAGTGAAGTATTGAGCCAGTTTCATGAGGCGGCGGCGGGGTTGTCGGAAGCAACCGCTCAGTTGCAGGAGCGTAACCGTAGCTCTCATCAAGAGATCAGCGAAGTTATCGTGGCGTTGCAGTTTCAGGACCGGACTAGCCAGATTCTGTGCCAGGTGGAATCCAGCATGGATGCGTTAAAAGGGGAGGTCGAAGCTTGCGCAGATCGGATGGAAAACGGCGAACAGCCGATCGATATTAACGCTTGGCTAAAAGGGATGGAGCTGGTTTATGTCACCCGCGAACAGCGCGAAAATCACGGCTCGTCAGGGGTTGATGATGAGATGGACGGTGGCGAAATTACGTTTTTCTGAGGTGCAATATGACGAGTAAGACCATTTTAGTTATTGATGACGCGGCGTCGATTCGTCAGGTCGTTGGTATGACTCTGAAAGGAGCCGGTTACAACGTAATTGAAGCCGGCAACGGTAAGGAAGCGCTGGATAAGTTGAACGGTGACAAGATCAACCTGATCATCACCGACATCAACATGCCGGTGATGGATGGCATCACCTTTATCAAACAGGCCAAGCAGCTTCCGCGGTATAAATTCACCCCGATCATGGTGCTCAGTACCGAGTCACAAGATGACAAGAAGCGCGAAGGTCAGGCCGCAGGCGCTAAAGCCTGGGTTGTGAAACCGTTTCAGCCGCCGCAGCTACTGGCTGCTGTGGCAAAGCTGGTTCTCCCCTAAACGCTTTAACAGGACAGGAGCAAGGTCATGGATGTTGAACTGAATGCTGAACACGATGGATCGCAGTGTCGTTTGTCCATTGCCGGCGAATTATGCATCTACGACGCTGCCGAGTTAAAACCGCTGCTGCTGGACCATCTTGCTCGCTGCACCGAGCTGGAGCTTAATCTGGCCGATGTCGGAGAGATCGACTGCGCCGGTTTTCAACTGCTGTATTTGTTAAAGCGCGAAGCCCTAGCCGAAAACAAGCAGCTACGACTGGTGAATCACAGCCAGGCCGCACTAGATATGCTTGGGCTGCTCAATATGGAAGCCTATTTTGGCGATCCAGTCGTGTTGGCCAGTTAAGAAAGGGAGAGGCTGTATGAACGATATTATGGAACAGGCGCAGGAAACGTTTATTAACGAGAGCCTGGACCTGCTGCAAGAGATGGAGACCTCTCTCAACCAGTTAACCGATCAACCCGATGATGATGAATTGATCAACTCGGTCTTTCGCGCAGCGCATACCATCAAGGGTTCGGCAGGGCTGTTTGGGTTTGATGATATTGTTTCGTTCACCCATCAGGTTGAGAACGTACTGGATCAAGTTCGGTCCGGAACCGTGGCGATTAAAGAGGGCTTGGTTGAGGTGCTGCTGGAGTGCCGAGATCACACCGAGGTGATGATCGAGCAGATCGGTGAAAGTGGCGATCCCGAGATAACGACTAAATCTGACGCGCTGATTGCCGAGTTGCTGCAGCAGGCCCACGGTGACCAAGCCTTGGCAACGAACCAGTCAGAATCAGTAAGCTCGCCTGATAAGAAAGCGGATTCCCCGGTAGCCTACCAACCTCAGGTTGGGCGTGAAGAGAGCCACTCGGTCGAAAACGATAACTGGCATATCTCACTGCAGTTCAGCCAGGACGTATTGCGTAACGGAATGGACCCGCTGTCGTTTCTACGCTATTTAAGCTCGCTAGGTGAGATCGTCAACGTGGTTACCTTGGTTGATAAGATGCCAGCGGTAGCGGAGATGGATCCGGAGGCCTGCTACTTAGGCATGGAGATCACCTTTAACGGTGATACCGATAAGCAGACTTTGATCGAAGTGTTTGAATTCATCGCCGAAGACTCGTTAGTCAATGTGATGCCGCCTAATAGCAAAATATCTGAATACTCCGAACTGCTGACCAAGCTCAGAGAGTCGCGCGGTGACGATGGCGCGCGAATTGGCGATCTGTTAATCGAGGTCGGAGCCTTGACTCAGCGCGAGCTGGATCAGGCGCTGGCCTATCAAGGTGAGCAACCCGAAGGCGCCGCGCGTAAGCCCTTAGGTGAAGTGCTGGTAGAGCAGCACTCGGTGCATCCCTCGACCGTTAAGGCTGCGCTAGAAAAGCAGAAGAAAATTCAGGAACGCCGCACCAAAGAGAATAAATCGATTCGGGTGGATGCGGAGCGACTCGATCAGTTGATCAATCTGGTTGGTGAATTGGTGATTGCCGGAGCCGGGACCAATCTTAAAGCACGCCAGCTAGGCGATGAGGAGCTGCTGGAATCGGTGTCGTTGATCTCTCGATTGGTCGAAGAGATTCGGGACCGCTCTTTGCGACTGCGGATGGTCCAAATTGGCGATACCTTTAATCGCTTTAACCGGGTGGTGCGCGATGTTGCCAAGGAGATGGATAAGTCGATTAATCTGGTGATTGCCGGTGCTGAAACCGAACTCGATAAGAGCGTGGTCGAGAAGATCGGTGATCCGCTGACCCACTTGGTGCGTAACTCCATCGATCATGGTATTGAGAGCGCCGAGATGCGCCTGGCTGCGGGTAAGCCCGAAAAAGGCACCGTACGACTCAACGCGTACCACGATTCGGGCAATATCGTGATCGAGGTTAGCGACGACGGCGGTGGCATCGATGCCGACAAAGTGCTGGCCAAGGCGATCGCCAACGGTTTGGTTTCGCCGGAACAGCAGCTTAGCCGACCTGAAATCTTGCGTTTGATACTCGAAGCGGGATTGAGCACTAAGGCTGCGGTCAGCAACCTGTCTGGCCGGGGCGTCGGCATGGACGTGGTCAAGAAAAATGTCGAGGCGCTACGCGGTTCCATCGAGGTGGACAGTGAGCTGGGTCTGGGTTCGTCGATCCGTATTCGACTGCCGCTGACGTTGTCGATTATCGGTGGTTTCCTGGTGGAAGTTGGTCGGGCCTCTTACGTCGTTCCTTTGGATTCTGTTGTTGAGTGTATTGAACACGGTGAAGGCGCCGAGGTGATCCGCGAGCATGGGGGTAGTTACGTCAGTTTGCGTGGCGAGGTACTGCCGTTCCTGGATCTGCGCGAACTGTTTGGCGAGAGCTCTAGCGGTGGCGAAAGAGAGAATATTGTTGTGGTGCAGTTTGCTGGCCAGAAAGCGGGGTTGGTAGTTGATGCATTGATGGGGGAATACCAGACGGTGATTAAACCGCTTAGCCAGATCTTTTCGCGGCTGAGTGGGATTAGCGGCTCGACCATTTTAGGGTCGGGTGAAGTAGCGATGATTTTGGATGTTGGTGCTTTGATTAGCGAAGCAGAACAGAAAACCTTATTACTGAGCTGAACTCGGTAGCAGTGGATTAATTTGAGGGAATATCTCATGAAATGGCGTGATCTGATGATAGGACGCAAACTAGGAATCGGCTTCGGTGCGCTTTTGGTGCTGTTGGTTGTTGCCAGTTATGTCGGCTTTTCCGGCATTAAAACAGTCGGAGCGGGATTGGTGCAGGTCGGCAGCGAAGAGGCGCCTATAGTCGATGCTGCCAATGAGATGAAAATCTCATTGTGGGTGGCGCGAAACTCGATGGAGGAGTTCAAAGGGGCTACGGCGACTGTTGCTACCGACGATGAAACAGGGTTAGAAGGAATCGTTGCTTCGTATGAGGCTTCGCTGAAAGAGTTTGATGCGCTGATCGATACGATTATCAGTACCTCAGACAATGAACAGCTAAAACAGCTGGTGCTGGACTCGGATAAAGTTCATAACGATAAATTTCAGGTTTCAGCTAGCCAGATGATGCAAAAGGGACACGAGTTGCTAGCGGCTAAAAAGCTAGCGGATGACTCGATGCTGGCGATGGAACAGGCCTTTGATAATGTGGTTTTGCAAGCCGATAACGCCGAAACCCGGATTAAGAATATGATTGACGTCGGCTTGTCCGAAGCCATTACTGCGAGTGAATTTGAGACGGTATTGACTCGTGATGTACCGATGGTCGATGTGGCAATGGAAATCAAGAATAGCATTCAGAGCGCTCGTATCGTTCTCGAAGAAGTGGCACAGATGACGGCGCTGTCGGATATTCAAGAGTTGTCGCTGGAGTTCGACGCCACGGTCGTTGAGTTCGATGCCTTGGTCACTGCCGCACTGAATGGCGGCGAAGCCGATGGAACAAAAATTTATGCTTTGAAAGACGCCGAAGCCAAGCAGGCGGTATTGGAGTTGGATAAGTTTCATGCAACATTCCAGCAAGCTGCTGATGCGGTGCTGACTCAACAGAAATTGCTGGTCGAAACAAGTAGTGCGGCGGCAGTTCTTATGAAACAGCTCGATGGTTTCGGTCAAGAAGCCGAAGGGCTGTTGAGCCAAGTTGAGCAGCTGGCAGCGGCGGAGATGCAGGGTGCCATGGATCGAGGTGCCGCCGCGGAGCAGCAAGCAACCTTGACCCTGATATCGGTTGCCTTGGTATCGATTGTATTGGGCTTGGGTTTGGGAGTGGGGATTTCGCGCTCCATAACGGTTCCATTGCGTAAGGCTGTTGATGCTTGTCAGGCCGTGGCAGACGGGGATCTGTCGGTGAGCTTGCAGGCCGATTCAAAAGATGAGATCGGTCAGTTGGTTACGTCAATAGATGCGATGACCGATAAGTTGGCAGAAGTGGTCGGTGAGGTGACCAGTGGTGCGGACTCATTGGCCAGCGCTGCCGAAGAGGTCAGCGCAACCTCGCAAAGCTTAAGTCAGGCGTCCAGTGAACAGGCTGCCAGTGTTGAAGAGACCAGCGCCTCCCTGGAGCAAATTACCGCTTCGATCAAACAGAATGCCGAAAATGCCCGGGTAACCGATGGCATGGCCACCAAGGCTGCATCGCAGGGCCAGGATGGCGGTAGCGCTGTTGCTGATACCGTTGTAGCGATGCGTAATATCGCCGAGAAGATCGCCATTATCGAAGATATTGCCTACCAGACCAACCTATTGGCGCTTAACGCGGCGATTGAGGCGGCACGAGCCGGTGAACACGGCAAGGGCTTTGCCGTTGTGGCGGCAGAAGTGCGCAAGCTGGCCGAGCGGTCGCAGAAGTCGTCGCAAGAGATCAGTGAATTGGCGGCGAGCAGCGTCAAGGTTGCCGAAGATGCCGGCGGTTTACTGGAAGAGATGGTGCCGAGTATCGGTAAAACGGCTGATCTGGTTCAAGAAATAGCAGCCGCTTCGGGCGAGCAGGCCGCTGGTGTTGGTCAGATCAATTCGGCTATTAGCCAGATGGACCAGATTACCCAGCAGAACGCGTCTGCATCGGAAGAGTTGGCGGCAACATCGGAAGAGATGAGCGGCCAGGCGGTGCGATTGCAGCAGCTAATGGGATTCTTCCAGGTGGGCAGTCAGGTTTCTGCGAGTGTTAAACCTGCAGTGCAGGCTAGGCAGCAGAGCCATAGAGCTGTCTCTGCTACAGAGGCTCAATCACCTCTTGAAAGTGAATTTGAGCGCTTCTAAGGAGAGATCATGGGTCAGTTAGTAGAAGCAAATCAAGAAGGCCGAGACCTGCTGGCTGATGAGCAGCAGGTCCAGCAGTACCTGACGTTTAATTTGCAGCAGGAGATGTTTGGACTCAATATCTTGCCGATCAAAGAGATCATTGAGTATGACAAGGTGACCACCGTGCCAATGGTTCCGTCCTATGTTCGTGGGGTGATTAACCTTCGCGGTAATGTGGTTCCGGTTATCGACCTGCCGGTGCGCTTTGGCTGGGACGCCTCTGCGGTGAATAAACGCACCTGCATCGTCATTATCGAAGTAGAGAGTGATGATGAACGACTCGATATCGGTGTGGTGATTGATAGCGTCAGTGAGGTGTTGGATATCCTCGATCAAAATATCGGCGCGGCACCCAGTTTTGGTGCCAAAGTTCGTACCGACTTTATCGCGGGCATGGGGCGGGTGAACGATGATTTCATCGTTTTGCTTAACGCCAACAAAGTGCTGGCAATCGATGAACTGTCACAATTGGGTGGCTTGGCTACCGAATCGGCACTGCCTGCCGAGTAACTCTATCTCTTGGTGTTACGACACCTTAATATACCGCTAGTTTGAGCCTTCGGAGCCGCGTGATGCGGCTTCGTGCTTGGTAGCTGTTGAGGATCTGTGTGTGCCAATCGACGTCATATCCCCGCAGGAGTTTGATCAGTTTAGACAGCTTATCTTCGATCAAGCCGGAATCACCCTATCAGATGCGAAACAGCGGCTGGTCGTAGGTCGTCTTGCTAAGCGGCTGCGGCATCACGGACTGGACAGTTACGATCAGTACTTCCATCAAATGATCAGTGGTCAGCTTGGTAGCCAAGAGCTGCAGCTGGTGATTGACCAGCTTACTACCAACGAAACCCACTTTTTCCGAGAGCCGGCGCATTTCGACTTTTTGCGCGATGAGGTGTTACCTCAGGTAGGTCCTGGACGTAATTTTCGGGTATGGAGTGCCGCCAGCTCTTCGGGTGAAGAGGCGTACAGTACCGCCATGGTATTAGCGGATGCGTTAGGGGGTGGGGCTTGGGAGGTTTTTGGATCAGATATCAATACCGAAATCCTGGCCAAAGCGCGCGCTGCACAGTACCCGATGAACGTTACCCACGAAATTCCAGAAACGACGTTAAAGCAGTATTGTTTGAGAGGGGTTCGCTCGCAGTCGGGAACCTTTATGATCAACAGTGACCTGCGTCACCGCGTTCGGTTTTCTCAGGTTAACCTGAATGCGCCATTGCCGGATATTGGTCAATTTGATCTTATCTTCTTACGAAATGTGATGATCTATTTTTCATTGCCGACTAAGTGCTCGGTTGTTGCTCGGATGCTGCCGTTACTCAAACCAGGTGGCTATTTTATTATTGGTCATTCTGAGAGCCTAAATGGTGTCACCGATCAGTTACAACAGGTCCGGCCTACCATCTACCAGAAAGCGGGATCGTAGGGTTGAAAACGGTGGTGTTGAACCCGGGTGATTGGTTCTTTGGTCATCAGCATGAACAGGTCAAAACACTGCTGGGTTCTTGTGTGGCGATCACCTTATGGCACCCACGTCTAGCCGTGGGGGGAATGTGCCACTTTTTGCTGCCCAGCTCCGGTAAGCCCGTGGGTGAAACGTTGGATGGACGCTATGCGGACCAGTCGATGGCATTGTTTATGGAGGCGATACACAAGCATGCGAGTAAACCTGAAGAATACCGCGTGAAGATGTTTGGCGGCGGGAATATGTTTCCAGATACGACCTCTAGCAGTGACGTCGGTGACCGGAATGTATTGGCGGCCAAGACCCTGTTGCGTGAGCATGGCTTTCGAAAGCCGGAAGCTCATGTGGGTCAACAGGGCCACAGAACGATTATTTTGGATCTTGCCACAGGTGAAACCTGGTTGCGTTGGCAGCATGGAAAGGTAGTGATGTAATGAGTGTTTCAAAACTGGGTGTGTTAATCGTTGACGATTCGGCGGTAGTCCGGCAAGTCGTCAGCAGTATTTTGGCATCGGATCCCGCCATTGAGATCATAGGCACAGCGGCTGATCCCCTGTTTGCTCGCAAGCGCATGGATAAACGCTGGCCTGATGTGATCGTGTTGGATATCGAGATGCCGCGTAAAGACGGTATCACGTTTTTGCATGAGATTATGGCTGAGCGGCCTACCCCGGTCGTTATCTGTTCATCATTAGCCGAGGCCAATTCAGAAACGATGCAGCGCGCATTGGCAGCCGGGGCTGTCGATATCATCACCAAGCCTAAGCTGGGTTTGAAAGGCTTCCTGAACGAATCGGGTAAGCAGCTTATCGATGCGGTGAAAGCGGCTGGTAAAGCGTGCATGAAAAAACAGTCGCACCGGGTTGCACCTATTTCGCTGGATGTAAAACCGAAGTTAACCGCCGACGCAATTCTTCCTGCTTCCCGTGCGTTGAGCGGAATCGAAACCACCGAAAAACTGGTAGCTATCGGTACCTCGACCGGCGGAACTCAGGCGCTGGAACGAGTGTTAACGGCGCTGCCACGGGTATCGCCAGGGATCGTGATTGTGCAGCACATGCCTGAAAAATTTACCGCTGCGTTTGCTGAACGGCTCAATGGTCTGTGCCAGATCCAGGTGGAAGAGGCGCGGCATCAGCAACGGGTGTTGCCTGGACACGCATTAATCGCCCCTGGAGGGAAGCACCTTGTTGTCAAACGTAATGGCGCTCAGTTTCATGTCGAAGTGGTCGATGGTCCGTTAGTTAACCGGCACCGCCCTTCTGTTGATGTGCTGTTTCGCTCTGTGGCGGCTTGCGCGGGTCAGAATGCATTGGGTGTCATCATGACAGGGATGGGCGATGACGGCATGCGGGGGATGCTGGAGATGCGCCAAGCCGGAGCCATTACATTGGCGCAAGATGAAGCCAGTTGTGTGGTGTTTGGCATGCCCAAGGAAGCGATCAAAGCGGGTGCGGTGCAGCGGCAGGTCTCACTTGATGGTATACCTTCAGAGATTATCAATTATTTTCAATCTTAATCTGTAGGACTGACCATTTATCAATGGTTTACAGTTGCTCATATTTGTTGTCTTGGTTATCTTAAGCGTAGAATAGATCGGAACAATACTTCCCGATATATATTGTGCTATTCGTGATGTTCATAGGGAATTGATTGAGATATCAGTGGTCTGATGTCTCAAGCACAGTTTAAGCCCGTTGTTGGAGAGGTGAATGAACATGCACGGATCAGGTGAAACTAAAACGATGGATAGCGAAAAATCGCTAAGCGTCTTCACTTGGGTCGATGTGCAGCATAAGTTTCTTACCGATACCTATGATCAACTACTGATTACTCCAGATCGTAAGCATATCTCTCGTTGCCTTTATTTGGGTCATAAAATTCAGCACGCCTGCCAGAACCATGCAATGGGAGTAGTGGCCGCGCTGCAATTGAACCGAAACGCCCGCTACCAGCACGTTAAAGAACTCTATGCTGCGGTATTGTGCGAGCTGATTGGTCGTCGTGCCGGGATGACCTCTTCGGCTAGGCTGCTATTGATCTGTGCTGCGTTGACCCAAGATATAGGCATGCTGGATCTTCAAGATGACCGGCTCGATAAGCAGGCGACAGGTTTGACCGATCCACAACGTCGGCAGATCCAGAAGCACTCGCTAAATGGGTTGAAAATTCTTGATCAGGCGGGGGTGAAGGATGCTGTCTGGCTCAGCGCCGTGGAGCAGCATCACGAGCGGCTGGATGGTAAAGGCTATCCTCAGGCGCTTAGCGGCGACCAAATTAGCCAAGCGGCGCGCATTCTCTCATTGGCCGATATCTATGTTGCGATGGCGCGTCCTCGTGGTGATCGTCCGGCATTGCTGCCACGCGAGGCGATGAAGCAGATATTTCAAAGTCGTGGTGAGCAGGTCGATGCCGATCTGGCCAAGTTACTGATTGCAATTCTAGGTACCCAGCCACCTGGAAGTTGGGTGCGTTTGGCTAATAACGAAATAGCGGTGGTGGTCCGACGCAGCAAAGTCCCGGCTTTCCCGATTGTTGGAGCGGTGTTATCGGGTGATGGCGAACATTTGGAACAGGCTGTTTTACGAGAAACCAGTGACCGTACCTATACTATGGTAGAGATGGTCAAGGCGCCGTTCCATTTTAACTTGAGCGCGCTTTTAAGCCAGCTCTGGCCAAAACTCTCCGACTAGCCTCTTTCAGGCTCCTTCGACTCAACCGATTGGGGCTTGCCCGCGAATCCGGTATTATCACTCGATCCCTTTTTTATTGGACGCTGCCACCGATGGACTCAAGTCTGCCCTCTGTTATCTTAATCGATGATGAAAAACATATCCGCTCGGCGGGTAGCCAAACGCTGGAATTGGCCGGTTACCAGGTCAACGCTTTCGATAATGCCGAGTCGGCTTTGGGTTTTATCAGCGGTGATTGGGCCGGCGTTATCGTCACCGATATCAATATGCCTGGTATGGATGGGTTGGAATTGATGGCGCAGGTGCGATCGATCGATCCTGACCTGCCGGTTATTTTGATCACAGGGCACGGTGATATCTCGATGGCAGTCAATGCGATCCGCGATGGCGCTTACGATTTTATCGAGAAACCTTTCCCGGCGGACTTGCTAGCCGATGTCGTCAAGCGGGCGATGGAGAAGCGTGCGCTGACCATCGAAAACCGGAACTTGCGTCAGGAGCTGCAGGCTCAGAGCGCTCCCGGCCCTCGTATTATCGGTAAAACAGTGCCGGTACAGCGGATGCGGCAGTTGTTATCCCAGGTGGCCGATACCTCTGCAGATATCCTGATCATGGGGGAGACCGGTACCGGCAAAGATCTGGTGGCGCGGTTTATCCATGAAAACAGCCGCCGTAAAGATCATAACTTTGTCGCGATAAACTGCGGTGGCGTGCCGGAAAACCTGATGGAAAGCGAGTTGTTTGGGCACGAAAAAGGCGCCTTTACCGATGCAAAAAAACAGCGAATCGGCAAACTTGAGCATGCCGATGGCGGTACCCTGTTTCTCGATGAGATCGAAAGCATGCCGATGTCGCTGCAGATCAAACTGCTGCGGGTGCTTGAGGAGCGTGCCATCGAGCGGCTCGGTGCGAATGAAGTGATCCCGTTAGACCTGCGCATCGTGGCCGCATCGAAGGCTGACCTTAAAGAGCTGAGTCAGCAAGGTGTGTTTCGTGAGGACCTTTATTACCGGCTCAATGTGGTTCGGGTCGATATTCCTGCGCTACGCGAACGTAGCGATGATGTGCCGCTGCTGTTTCAACACTTTGCCTTGATCGCCTCGGCCCAGTTTCAGCGTGAAGTCCCGGCGTTAAGCCCTGCTCGTGTGCATAGCCTGGTGAGTTATGACTGGCCGGGTAATGTGCGTGAGCTACGCAATGTTGCCGAGCGGTATGTGCTGTTGGGTGAAAGCTGTACTTTTGAGTTTGATGAACTGATCCCACAGCTAGATGAGGCCTCAGCCGGCTTAAGCTTGCCCGAGAAGGTTGACCGCTTTGAGAAAATGTTGATCGAAGAGGCATTGGCGCTCAGCGGTGGCGGGATTAAGGAGGCATTGGGGCTGTTGGGGCTGCCGCGTAAAACTCTGTACGATAAAATGCGCAAGCATCAGCTCGATAAGCAGGATTTCAAAGACTAGCTGCAGTAAAACAACTGGTCGGAAACCTTTTCACTCAAAGCCATCGCCGATCCATCAGGTTTTAATCGTAGAATTTTTGTCATGGCCTATGCGTTGGCATGTAACAAGGCAGAAAGAACCATGGAAGGCATGAAACATATTCAATCGGTTTTGTTTAATACCGTGCTACTGCCTCATTGTTCTGCGCTGCACGGCCACAGTTTCTCTAGACTTACTGTATCAATCATAGTTCTCACCGCAAAAATTCGTAATTGCTTCGCGGCAGTGATGTTGCGGGAGGAGGGATCTTGTCCGCATCCTATTTGAGAGTACTGCTGTGTTGTCTATTGATGCTCGGTGGGTTAAACGCAGAGTCTGGGCAACCTATATCAGTTGCTGCAGCAAATACGCCGGAGCCAGCGCCTTTAGCTGAAGCCGCTCCGCTGGGGTATCAGATACGCTTGGCGCCGAATCGATTCGGGTCGATGATTGATGCCGCTGAATACTATGCCACGTTGCCTAGTGCTGGTTGGGCACCGATTGGTAACGGGCCGCTACTTCGTGCTGATCAGCATCACTCGCAGATTGAAATTTTACGCCAATTACTGACCTTGTACGGGGATTATCGCTTGCCGATGCGTGGGCGGGTAACCCTGGCCGAGTTTGACCCTCTGCTGGTTAAAGCGTTGCGCTCATTTCAGGGTCGGCATGGCCTCAAGCCCGATGCTGTATTGGGGCCTAAAACCCGCTTGGCACTGGATATCCCTCCGCAAGTGCGAGTGTTTCAGCTGCTACTCAATCACGAACGTCAGCTGGCGCTGAAGAAACGAGTGCCGAGTCGCTACGTACAGGTCAATGTCCCCGAATTTAGACTACGGCTGTTTGAGGATCAGCAGTCTTTACTAGAGATGAAGACCATTGTCGGGCGTAAGAGCAGGGGGACGCCAATTTTTGATACCGAGATCAAATCGTTGCTGCTGAATCCGCCCTGGAACGTACCACGCAGCATCGCTTATAAGGATATTCTGCCCAAATGGCAGGCGGATGCCGACTATTTAGACCGGCATCAGATGCGCGTGGTGTCTGGCTGGGGGCAGCAAAAAGTGTGGGTTGACCCACAGCAAACGACCCCGGATCAGCTTTATAAAGGGAGTGATTATCAGCGTTTGTACCAGTTGCCTGGGCGGCATAACGCGTTGGGCCAGATCAAATTTGATTCTCCCAACGGTCGTGCCATTTACCTGCATGATACGCCGTCAAAATCGTTGTTTGATCGTCAGCAACGAATGTTCAGTTCAGGTTGCGTTCGAGTCGAGAATCCGCGCTTGTTGGCTCAGTACCTGCTCCAAGCCCAGACGTTAGAGCACCCGCTGGCATCGTTGTTAGAGCAACCGCAAACCCACCGTATTCGATTGGAAAAACCGGTGGGTTTATACCTTACTTACTGGACTGCTTGGCTTGATAGCGCGCATAAGGTGCAGTTTCGTGAAGATATATACCAGCGCGACCAACCACAAAAAGTACCGTTTGAAGTCAGCTTGCTGACCCCGCCGGTGCAGGAGTTGAAGCATGGACCGGAACCATTATAACCGGCGCAATTTTCTGAAGTTGGCCGGAGGGGTCATGGCCACTGGGGCCTCAGTCTCTGGCTGGGCCAAACCCGCACCGCAACACCACGAACGTAGCCTCAAGTTTTATAACCTGCATACCGGTGAGCACCTTGAGACGCCTTACTGGGTTCAAGGCCAGTATGTGGAGGAGGGCTTGGTGCAGATCAACAATGTGTTGCGGGATCATCGCAATGGCGAAATTATTGAGATGGACCTGCAACTGCTGGATCTGTTGCACGATGTTCAGCTTCAGCTGGATGCCAAGCAGTCGTTTCACATTATCTCGGGCTACCGGTCGCCGCAAACCAATCAGTTGTTGCGTCAGAGCAGCGCTGGCGTTGCAAAAAAGAGTCTTCACATGGAAGGAAAAGCGATCGATATTCGCTTGCCGGGGATTCATCTGCGAGATTTGAAAGTAGGAGCGCTTGAGCTGGGGCGCGGAGGTGTCGGTTATTATCCTGGCAGCGAGTTCGTCCACTTGGATGTGGGGCGTGTTCGCTTTTGGAAGGGATAAATTTTTAACTTAATCATGGGCTTATACTTTGGTATAAGAGGTTTTGGGTGGGAACTCACCCATTTCCCGGTGCGGAGAAGTGGTGGGTTTCCACCCAAAACCCCCTCGTTTTAACGAGTCTCTCTCCTTGGTTGCCAGTTCTTAGTTTTTTAGTACAACTAACTATCTGTTTTAAATGTTTTGTTTTTGAGTTGGCACGATGACTGCTATGTTGTTGGTCAGAGTTGTGCTCAACCTCGAAAATTGAGTATGGCCATAATGACAATAAAGTGATGAACGAGGAAAACCCTATGCGTTTTATTTCTGCAGCAGTAGCCACTCTTGCTCTGACTGTGGGTGCCCAGGTGGCAACCGCAGCTCCGGTTGAGATCAAATTCTCCCACGTAGTAGCCGAAAACACCCCTAAGGGTCAGATGGCTAACAAGTTCCGCGACCTGGTTGCTGAGCGCTTAGCAGGTAAGGCTGAAGTTAAAGTATTCCCAAGCTCACAGCTTTTTGGCGACAACAAGGTTCTTGAAGCGATGCTGCTTGGCGATGTGCAGATGGCTGCTCCGTCTCTGTCCAAGTTCCAGAAATACACCAAATCTCTACAAATCTTCGATCTGCCATTCCTGTTCAAGGATATGGAAGCCGTTGAGCGTTTCCAGCAAGGCCCTGCAGGCCAGAAACTGCTAAGTTCTTTGGAGAAGAAAGGCCTGGTTGGTCTGGGTTATCTTCACAATGGTATGAAGCAACTGTCCGCTAGTGACGAACTGCGTGTACCTAGCGATGCAGCCGGCAAGAAGTTCCGTATCATGACTTCTGATGTGCTACAGGCGCAATTTGAAGCCGTTGACGCGGTACCGCTGAAGAAGCCTTTCTCTGAAGTATTTACTCTGTTGCAAACCAAAGCGATCGACGGTCAGGAAAACACCTGGTCAAACATCTACTCCAAGAAGTTCTACGAAGTTCAGCCATTCATCACCGAGTCAAACCACGGTGTTCTGGACTACCTGGTTGTCACTTCTGCTGAGTTCTGGATGGGTCTGGACGATGGTCTGAAGACTGAAATCAAGAAAGCATTGGATGAAGCTATCGCATTTGGTAACGGCGTTGCTGCTGAGAAGGCCAACACTGATAAGCAGGCGATCATCGATTCCAAGCGTTCTAAGGTGGTTTCTATCACCGACGCTGAGCGTAGCCAGTGGGTTGAAGCGATGAAGCCCGTTTGGAAGCAGTTTGAAGACCAGATCGGTGCAGACCTGATCGAAGCGGCTGTTGCTTCTAACAAGTAATGCCGACCTTATGGGGCTGACAAAGTTAGCCCCATTCTAAGCAGGAGCCCTCCGCTCCTGCTTTACTAGGTAGGAGTTGTTTTACCGGAGACCCCTAGTACGTGTTTGATGATGTACGAGAGGTGTCCGGTGAGACATCCCACCGACCAAATCCATAGATAGGCCCATACGGGTTCCCACACCATGATGTCACAGGGGTATCAGCGGCATGCTAGGTAAAATGATTAATCGACTGGAGGAGAGCTTTCTATGCCTCCTGCTGGTCTCAATGACACTGCTGGTGTTTGCCGAGGTGATTGCTCGCTTCGGTTTTAATTCCGGCATCCACTGGGCGCAGGAAGTGACATTGACGATGTCGGCTTGGTTTGTACTCTTTGGTGCATCCTACGGCGTTAAGGTTGGCAGCCACATTGGGGTCGATGTGTTCGTTAAAATGCTGCCACGCAATGTGCATCGTGGAGTGACTATGGTCGCGATCGTATTGTGCCTGTTTTACTGCGGACTGTTCATTTACGGTTCATGGGTCTACCTGAGCAAATTGCACATGATCGGTATCGAGATGGAAGATCTGCCAATCCAGAGATGGATCCCGACCAGTGTATTGTTGATCGGTTATACCTTGTTGGTGGTTAGATTCCTTAATCTCTTATGGGGCGTTATTACCCACAAAACCGATGGCTTCCATCTGGCGGATGAGGCGAAAGAGAGTATGCATATCGCCGAAGAACTTAAAGCAATGGCTAAGACAGAGGAATCCAAGTAATGGCTACAGCAACCCTATTCCTCATCCTGTTCGCTTGTATGTTTATGGG
>JBALWS010000067.1:0-4832 GCA_036960405.1 Halopseudomonas sp.
GACCAGCTCGGGGAAAATATCGGCGCAGTTACCGAGTAAACCGACCGAAACGACTTCGCTGTTGGCTCGGGCGCTGTCGATTATCGCCAGTGCTTCGTCGAGGCTGTAAGCCTTCTTGTCGACGTAGCGGGTGCGCAGCCGAAAATCGATCCGGGTTTCGTCGCACTCGACCGTGATGCTGGAGAAACCGGCCATTGCCGCCGCCAGCGGTTGTGCACCGCCCATGCCGCC
Source organism: Halopseudomonas sp. (assembly GCA_036960405.1). Classification (GTDB taxonomy): domain Bacteria; phylum Pseudomonadota; class Gammaproteobacteria; order Pseudomonadales; family Balneatricaceae; genus Motiliproteus. The sequence continues at coordinate 232 of JBALWS010000067.1, forward strand.
TAAGCCGCCGGTTAGCACCCATTTGCCCGACGAGTCGCCGTTGAAGTGTTGCTTGGCCATCGCGGCGAAGGTTTCGTAGGTGCCCTGAACAATTCCCTGCGAGCCGATATAGATCCACGAGCCTGCGGTCATCTGGCCGTACATCATCAACCCTTGCTTATCCAGCTCGTTGAACTGCTCCCAATTGGCCCAGTGGGGCACTAGGTTGGAGTTGGCGATCAGCACCCGTGGAGCGTCGCTGTGGGTCTTGAACACGCCAACCGGTTTGCCCGATTGGACCAGCAATGATTCATCATCTTCCAAGCGCTGCAACACTTCGATGATCTTGTCGTAGCAGGCCCAGTTACGCGCCGCACGACCGATGCCGCCATATACCACTAAGTCTTCGGGTCGCTCGGCAACATCTGGATGGAGGTTGTTCATCAGCATCCGCATCGGCGCTTCGGTGAGCCAGCTCTTGCAGCTAAGCTGGGTTCCGGTCGGCGCTTTGATGACCCGGCGGGTATCGTGGCGGCTGTCGTAGATATCGTGGCTGTGAGAAACGGTCATCGGCTTAAGGCTCCGTGGGTAATCAAGTAAAACAGACGCGCAGCGACACGTGCGGTCCAGTTGTCGATATCAAATTCCGGGTTGTACTCGGCGATATCGGCGAGTTTGAGTTTTCCAGAAGCGGTGATCATTTGGATCATCGGCTCCAGTACATCGAGACCGACTCCGCGCGGGGCCGGTGCACTGACCCCAGGGGCGATACTGGCGGGCAGCACATCCAGGTCGATGGTGAGGTAGAGGGCATCGCAGCTATCGATAAACCGTTGCAACTGTTGCAGGGTCTCGGCTAACTGGCTGATCGCCATGTCGGCATCGCGGCGGTAGCTAACCCCTAAGGCATCGGCCCGCTGAAACAGCGCGGTGGTGTTGGCGACCTCGCTGATACCGAGGCAGCAGTAACGAAACGGTAGCTTTTGCTGCTGGCATTGTTGGGCTATCTGGTAGAACGGCGTGCCCGAGCTGGCGCCGCTGCTATCCAAACGCAGGTCAAAGTGGGCGTCGAAATTGACGATGCCGATACGTGGCATCTGGCTGGAGGGCTGGGTTGAGTCATGTTGTCCCGAGTAGTGCTGCATCATCCCCAACCAACTGCCGTAGGCCATCTCGTGGCCGCCGCCGAGGACGGTGGTCAGTGTGCTGTGCTGTAGGCACTCGCTGACTTGGTCTGCCAGCTCCTGCTGGGCCTGCTCCAGCGCGTTGGCCTGGCAGATGATATTGCCCGCATCGTATGCCGGACGGTTTGTTGGCCAGGGTAGGTTAGCCAGCGCTCGGCGCAGTGGGTCTGGGCCGTTGCGTGCGCCGATGCGGCCCTGGTTGCGCCGAACGCCCTCGTCGCTGCAGAAACCGACCAATGCTAGCGAGTTTTGCTGCTGCTTTTTACCTTGCGCTGATGGCTCGATCAACGGCGGCCAGGGCTGCACCACCTGGTGCAGGCGGCAGGCTAAATCAGCGGCTTCTTCCGCGTCGATGCGGCCGTTCCATAGGGATAAATCAGCGGCCTGGTACATGACTTACCTCCCCGGCAACGATGCGCTGAAGCAGTGGGTTAACCCCAAACTGGTAGGCCAGTTCTGCGGGGTGCTGGATATCCCATAGCGCCATATCGGCAACCATGCCGACCTTCAGTTGACCCAGATCGGTGGCGCGATTCAGTGCCTGGGCGGCGCAGCGAGTGGTACCCGCTAATGCTTCGGCGGGTGTCAGCCCGAACAGGGTGCAGGCCATGTTCATTGCCAAATGCAACGAGGCAAGCGGAGAGGAGCCGGGATTGAGGTCGGTGGCAACCGCCATCGGCACCGAGTGTTGGCGCAGCAGATCGATCGGTGGAAGTTGGTTCTGGCGCAGAAAATAGAACGCGCCCGGGCACAGCGTCGCCACGGTGCCGGCTTGGGCCATCACTTTGACGCCCGTTTCATCGAGGTATTCAAGATGATCAGCCGACCAGGCGCCGTAGCGAGCGGCAAGCTCGGCCCCGTGTAGGTTGGTCAGTTGCTCGGTGTGAGCCTTGATTCCTAGGCCATGCTGCCGCGCGGTTTGAAATACCCGCTCGCACTGCGGTGCCGAAAACGCGATAGTTTCGCAGAACACATCCACCGCATCGGCCAATCGTTGCTCGACCGCAGCGGGGATCAGCTCACGGCAGACCCAATCGATATAGCCGTCGGCGTCATCACTAAACTCGGGGGGGAGGGCGTGTGCGCCCAATAGCGTGGTCGATACCCTGACCGGGTAAAGCTGTTGCAGCTGTTTGGCGGCCCGCAACATATTCAATTCTGTATCGAGGCACAGGCCGTAGCCCGATTTTATCTCAACAGTGGTAACCCCCTCTGCCATCAATGCTTTAAGTCTTGGTGTCGCCAGTGCGGCCAGTTCATCGACCGAGGCTTTGCGGGTCGCGCGTACGGTAGAAAGAATGCCGCCGCCTTGTTGAGCAATCGCTTGGTAACTGGCCCCCAGCAACCGTTGCTCGAACTCCTCGGCGCGGTTACCGGCAAACACCAGATGGGTGTGGGCATCGATCAGCCCCGGTGTCAGCCAGCGCTGTTCGGCATCGATAATCTCGGTCGAAAACGCTAGCTCGGGCAGGTCTGCCATCGGCGCTATTGCGCTGATGCGACCATCGCGCACCCCGATCGCCTGGTTTTCCAAGCGACCGTAGCTATCACCTATCTGTGGATTGAGCGTCGCCAAATGGACGTTGGTCCAGATCCGTTCGCAGCTTTGCCACACTGTCGTTGCCTCATCGTGGGTGGATATTTAAATGTATATACATATATATACATTAGATCGATCCGAAGGCCAAGCGTTAGTTTAAGAAGGGAGCAGAACCGCAATCGTTTGGGCCGCAGGGATATAGCTAAATCTTAGAAGAAAAAAGCCACTACCGTGGTAGAGCAGAAGGCGGGTGGTTTAGGGAACCTCTGACCAAGTCCCCTTGAGAGACGCTATTGGATTAATCAGAGGCTCCTTAGGACTCGATGGTTGTCAATGAGCGCAGTTTGTAGCGAGGGCCGGGGTGGGTCAGGTAGGCAAAACTGATCAGACGGCTATCCGACCAAGTACGGCGATTGACCAAAATGCAGGGTGTGCCCGCGTCTATCGCTAACAACTCTTGAGTATCAGCGCTGGGCAGCACCGCCTCGACGATATGTTCAACGCTTGATATCGGGCACTGATCGGAGAGGTATTGGTTGGGGGTCAGTTTGGTGTAGTCCTGCTCGAGATATCCCGGGACCAAACTGGCGATCACGTAGCGCTGCTCAAGCTGGATCGGCAGCTCATCCTCGCGATGAACAATCACCGAATAGAAAACACGGGTACCGACAGGTATGCCCATCTGCATCGCGATCAATTCGCTGGCAATGGTTTGCTTCAGCTCAATCAGGTTGCAGCTATAGCGATGGCCGCGCTGGCGTACCTCGTCGGCGATGTTGCGTATATCCAACAACGGCGACTCGGCTTTGGCGTCGGTAACAAAGGTTCCCAACCCGGCATAACGGACCAGCAGGTTGTCTTGTGTTAGATCACGAATCGCTTTGTTAACAGTCATCCGGCTGACACCGAACTGCTTGGCTAGCTCGGTTTCGGTAGGGATCTTAGCACCGGGCGGGTAATCGCCTTGCTTGATGCCATCGAGGATAAACTGCTTGATCTGCTGGTAGCGGGGGGTGTTGTTCACCGGATTTCTCGAGAGTGAGGCAAAAATCAATTGTATAGTCTTATGCTTGAACTGTCAGGCCTAACCAGAAGCATATACAGAGTGAAAAAATGACCAATGGTCTGATTTCACTAAGAAAGCTGAGGCAGTGTTTGACTTTACCGCTGCATCGCCACTTAATAGACGCGACCCGCAAGGATGGCCGGGAAACGTCGGCGCTCCAGCGGTTATTTTTTTATGATGAAGGATCTTATCTATGAAGCGTTTTGTTCTAGCTGCATCTCTTGCTATTGCCTCTTCCACCGCCTTTGCTGAAGCGCCAGGCGGCCCTAACTGTGGTTGGGGTAACATGTTATTTGATGGTTCTTCCGGCCTTCCATCGCATGTGATGGCCTCGCTCACCAACGGTACGACCGGTAACGCCACCTTCGGTATGACCTCTGGCACTAACGGCTGTAGCCCTGATGGCACCCTGTCATACGGTGGCCAGCGCTGGATGGGTCTGGCGGCAGTCATGGACGAGTTCTCTGAAGACGTTGCTCGTGGCGACGGTGAAGCACTCAATGCTGTGGCCGTCATGGTCGGTATCGCTCCACAAGACCGTGATTACTTTGCCCAAATGACGCATCAGAACTTCACGACTCTTTTCCCTAGCGAAACCGTAACGGCTGAAGATGTTGCACGTAACCTGAATGAACTGATGCAGGCCGATCAACGCCTGAGCCAGTACGCATCTTGATGATCAATGCCTCTGCTTGCAGGGGTGTTTTCCCTTCGATTCAATGCACCTCTTAATCGTACTGCTGCTGGGAACTTGGTTCTCGGTTGCGGCTTCGTATGGGTTTGCCGCTGATCTAAAGCTGGCTGACCAGCCTTATTGGCAGCGCTTGCTTCA
>JBALWS010000067.1:4842-22790 GCA_036960405.1 Halopseudomonas sp.
CGATGACGCGCGTTTTTTTTTCGCCGCAACGGGGGCTTATTCTGCTGAGGCAGAGTTGCAGGCCACTCTGAACGCGGCATCTGAACCGATTTCAGACGATCTCAATCAGCATCCGCTGTGCCGTTTTCCGGCTCGATACCGCTGGCTTGAAGGACAAGGGCTGGTTGATCGCTCAGTCAGGCAAGCGTTGAGCTGCCCCGAATATCAACAGTGGCGAACACAGGTTAATGCTACGCGCCTGAGCCTGATCTTTCCGGCCGCGTATATGAATAGCCCGTCGTCGATGTATGGGCACACATTTTTACGCTTCGACCCGGCCGACGCCGAGGCCGGATCATTGTGGTTGTCTTGGGCGTTGAATTTCGGCGCCAATATTACCACCGACGATAACTCACTGTTTTATGTCTACAAAGGGCTGTTTGGCGGTTATCCCGGCCAGTTCAATATGATGCCTTACTATCGCAAGATCCAGGAATATAACCGGATGGAAAACCGCGATATGTGGGAGTACCCGCTGAACCTGACTGCGGCCGAGGTTGACCAGCTGTTGGAGCATGTGTGGGAGTTGAAGGAGATCAACTTCGACTACTTCTTCTTCGATGAAAACTGCTCTTTCCAACTGCTCGAGTTGCTCGATCTGATACGCCCTGACGCGCAATTGACCGAGGGTTTTGATCTGCATGCGATCCCCGCCGATACCGTTCGTGCGGTGGTCGATGCCGGGATTGCCGGTGAAGTGATCTATCGGCCCGCCAACCGGACCCGTTTTGATGCGCTGTCCCAGTCGCTGTCCGAGCAGGAGCGTCAAACGGTTATTCGATTAAGCCAAACCCCGCTCGACCCCGGCGAACTCTTTGATCAACAGTCGCCCCAGCGGCAACAGCTGTTGGCCCAGGCGGGTTATGACTACCTGCGCTTGCAGCAGGATGGGGCAGTGCGAGATCCCGATGCCAACCGACGCAGCTACCAACTGCTGCAGATGATCAATGCGCGCCCTAGCGAGCCGTTAGCGGAGCCTGCTATGCCGACCGACCCGGTTGATGGCCACTATTCGGGTTTGCTACGTGCCGGTGTGGGGCAGCGAGATCATCGCAATTATGGCCTACTGGGTTATCGAATCGCCTATCAAGATCTGCTTGATGCTGATGAGGGTTTTCCACGCGGTGCAGAGCTTGCGATGGGGGAGCTGGCCTTGCGTCATTATGCTGGTGGTACGCTTAAATTGGAGCTGTTGGAGCTGCTGTCGATTCGTTCGTTCTCCCCCCGCGACGCACTCTTTAAACCCTGGTCGTGGCAGGTCAAAGCCGGGCTGGAACGGGTCTATAGCAACACCGAACATCCCGACAACCTGGTCGCTCAGGTCACCGGAGGCGGAGGTGTCAGTTATGGCTTTAATCAACAGCAGAGTACGTTGTTCGGTCTGCTTACCGGACGGTTTGAAATCAATGACCGTTTCTCTGACCCTCTGGCAGTCGGGCTCGGCGCCAATCTCGGCTTGCGTCATGACTTCGGTCCATTGCAGGCGTTGGCAGAAACCGAGCTGATGCAGTTGAGCAGCGGCTCGTTGCGCAGACAGTTTGAACTAGGCGGGCAGTACAACTTAACCCCACAACAGGGGGTACGTGCCAGTTGGAGTTACCGCCGTCACGATGATGGCCAGCAGGACAACAGCGTTACTCTCGAATACCGGCACTACCTGCAATGAGACTCGACGCACGCGCCCGATTGCAGCTTCTATTGCTGGTGATGAGCATAGCGCTGGCTGGTTGCGGTTCGCCGTCGGGGCTGCTGTTTTACCCGATGAAAGATTATGTCCGCACCCCGCAGCAGCTGGATCTGGCTTATCAGGATGTTAGTTTAAAGGCAGCAGATGGCGTTGAGCTGTTTGCCTGGTATCTGCCGCCGCAAGGCGAACCGCGTGGAAACTTGCTTTACCTGCACGGCAACGGTGAGAACATCAGTACTCATATGCTCAGTATCGCCTGGTTGCCCGAGCAGGGTTACGGCGTGCTGGCGTTGGATTACCGTGGTTACGGTCGCTCGCAGGGCAAGGCCAAACTACCCGATGTATTTCTCGATCTGGAGGCCGCCAGCGATTGGTTGTTTGCCAACACCGAAGCGCCTCACTTTCTGTTAGGGCAGAGTTTGGGAGCGGCGCTAGCCGCGGGGTTCTCCAACCATCCCAAGGCGCAGCATTTCAATGCGTTGTTGCTCGACGCGCCCTTTGCTCGCTATCAAGATATCGGTCGTTATGCGCTGAGTCGTAGCTGGTTTGGCCGAGTGGTGCTAAGCCCTGCTGTGCGTTTACTGCCCGATGGTTATGATCCGCAGGAGCGGATTGTTGAGAGCAGGCTCCCGACGCTGTTTTATGCCAGCCCTAATGATGCGGTGGTGCCACTGTCGCATACCGAAGCGCTCTACCAGGCAGCCCCCGAGCCTAAACAGCTCAGCTTGCATCAGGGGGGACACATCGCTACCTACGGCTACCCCGACCAGCGCCAGCTGACGTTGCAGTTTTTGCAGCGCTATAGCCGCGAGTAGTCCGACTTTGGTCGCTTGATGTGTGAATTTTATATGCCATTATATGCCAACCACTTAGACTCCTTTCAATACCCTCCATTGGTTAAGGCCTCGATAATGTACCGTACCCACTGCTTTTTACTGCTTGCTGCCATCGTCTTGCTCCAAGCTTGTTCGCCGATTCCTGACCTTCCTGGTCCGATCGGAATCCCTGGTTTGTAATGAGTCTTTCAGTATTGACCTGCGTTAACGGATAACACAGAGGTTTCCCCTATGGCTAATAGTTCCAGGAAAGCGGTGCTGACCGCGATCGTCTCCAATAGCATCGTCACGGTGATTAAGTTCTTGGCGGCGATGGTGAGTGGCTCGGCATCGATGATGAATGAGGCGATTCACAGCCTAATGGATACCCTCAATCAGGGGTTTCTTTTGCGGGGCCTTGTTGTTGCCGAACAGCCCGCGGATCAGCATTACGCGTTTGGCCATGGACAGAAGAAGTATTTGTGGAACCTGTGGAGTGCGATCGGGCTGTTCTCGATCGGTTGCGGACTGGGTTTAGCGCATGCTTGGCACAGCTACCAGGGTATGGATCAGTATCAACCGACGGCCGACCTGCTGGTGCTGGGGTACTCGTTGCCGGTTCTATGGATCAGCTTGACGGTGCTGGCGATCGCTTTTGTGCTTGAGGGCTACTCCTTCCTGGTCGCCTTTATGGAGTTCTACCGGCGCATGCGGGCGAACAAACGCTGGAACCCGTTCAGTTATCTGCTCGATTGCGACGACCCGACGCTGGTCGCGGTGGTGTTGGAGGATTCGGTGGCGATGATCGGTCTGGTGCTGGCCAGCGCGGGGATTATCTTGTCGGCTCAGACCGGTAATCCGGTCTGGGATATCGGCTTTTCTACCGCTATCGCGGTGATGCTGGGGGTGATCGCGTTCTATCTGGGTTACGTTAATATGCGTTTTCTGGCAGATCTGCGCGATAAGCCGGCCGAAGAGTTGTTTAGGCAGTTGGTCGGCGAGCACCCGGAGGTCGATCAACTGCACGACCTGCGCTCGATCATCATCGACGAAAACTACAGCCTGCTGGTGGCGGATATCGAACTACGCGAAGAGGTGGTGTTGGCTAATCTGCAACCGCGGATTCAGCAACGTAGCCAGGCGTTGCTGGCCGCTCTACCCATTGAGCGACAGCAGCAAGAATCGTTACGGCATTATGTTGAGGCACGGGCGGCGGTAGAGATGGCGCTGACGCGTACCGAGGAGATTGCCGCTGAGTTGGAGTCCCAGCTCAAAGCCAAGCTGCCCAGGGTCGGGCATGTCACGCTGGAAGTGAGCGGCTTGGTCGCACCGGTTGATGATCCGTTAACGGTTACGGCGTAACGGCAGCAGGCTGTTGAAAATCTACCTGCTAGGGCTTAACGGCGTAGCGTTGCCGCAGCTGCTCAACCCGGATCCGGTTGGCGCCAAAGTCACTGGTGCCGACGCGCGAGGCGGAGCGGATCTGAATAATGCTGTTCTGCTCGTCGATGCGAGCCTCCAGATCATCGACAAAACCAAACAGAGGGCTGCTAAAAGTGGCCGACAGGTAGCGTTCATCAACGCTAATCAGCTCGCCGCCGTGTTCGGTGATAACCGTTTGCAGGCGCGCCCAGTCCTGCGCTACTGATTCTGGGGTGGTGGGGAGCGGCTCAACCTTTTTATCGGCCGGTGTCCCTGGCTCAGAGTTAACGCAGTTGGGCTTGGGTGAGCAGGCCGATAACTGCTGATTCACCAGTCCAGCTGCTTCGCCGTGCCTGGAGTCCATCGCCTTGACGATAAACATAATCACCACCGCGATCAGGCTCCCGCCTACGGCGATTCCGAGAATGCTTAACAGTTTCATGGTTGGCTCCTAAAAAATGGCCGGCAAGTATACCTCTGGAGAGGGCCGTACTCAGCAAAATAGTCGCTGTTGTCGGTTTTTGCTATTCGCTGTTACAGATGACAGATATCAAGTTGATTGGCGCTGATCTAATGTACTGTTCGGCTAACGAGTTGAATGATGTCTGCGGAGTGTTGTTATGTCGGGTCAAAGCGAACGGATCGTATGGTGGCGCTGGCTGCTATTGCCCTGTGTTGTTGCATTGAGTTGGGGCCTGGCCGTTGCGTTAGGGGCGGGGGCGTACCTGTTGTTTATGGATGTCGTCTGCCCGCCTGAACTACGTTTTGATAGCAGTTGCTACAGTGACGCTGTGTTGCTGAGCGAGAAGCTGATGATTTTAGCGATCGCTAGCGTGTCGGGATTGGCGATGATCTGCGGTGGCTATTGGGCCGCTCCGAAGGCGGCTTTTCTGACTGCTCAATGGTTGGCGCTGTTCGGTGCTCTTAGTGCGACGTTGGCACTGTTGGCACTAGATTGGGACATGTGGCTGATGTATGGCGCTTTCTTGGCGGGACTGGTGTTGGCGTTGGTCGGGATAAAGTATCGACTTCGTCAGCGTTAACAGTTCCTAACGTCATCGTCTCGTCGTTGTCAGCGAGAGTGTCGCAGAAAAAATCGGTTACATGATCAATAATTGGGGCTAGGCTGTAGTGACATGGCTGCATGGGTAACTGAGGATGATGAATCTGGCTCGTCGGTTGTTGGTCTTAAACGCTTTGGCACTGCTAACGCTTTACGGCTGTGCCCAAGCTCCCGTTGATTCGGGACGCGACTCTGATGCGGTAGTGGTGACCCAGGGGAGTGCTTCGCAGTGGACTCAATTTGGTGTGCTGCTGGCTGTGATGCCGATCCAGCTAACTGGGTCGGACGGTAAGTCAGAGGCGGGCATGCGGATGGATATTGTACTCGACGATGGCTCGTCGCTGGTGGTGGAGCAGGCGCTATCGCAAGCCGGTGAGTTACACGAGGGTAATCGGGTCAAAGTGCTACGGATTGGTGGTTATTCGCGGGTGACTTTTTGGCCGTATCAGAAAGGGGCTGAGTAGTCGCTATACCGGTGCGATACGGGTACAGGGTTGGACTATTAATCTAGTGGGCAAATAGGTAACCACACCTACCTGTCCATCGCCCTCTTAGAGTTGGCGCAACTGCGCTAAGTTGCTGACTCCTCCCTGAGTCAAATTATTAACCCGCCGGGTTAATAATATCGTTAACGCTGTTTCTTCGCCGGTCCTTTATTGCCTTGTTCGGGCACTCTAAACAACAGGTATAGATCGGTCAGTAGGTCGGGAATCTCTTCGCATAGGCCTTCGATCAGCTTGGTATCGCGGCGCATCTTCTGCAGTTCTTTATCATCCTCAAACAGTTCCGAGGCGATCATGGTTGGCAGTAGCAGTTCGGCGACCTGCTCTTCCTGTTCGCCAAACCAGTCCTCTTCACGCATGAAGACACCTTCCATGAAACCTTGGCACCAAACGGTTAGCAGCGAGTCTTCGTCGAGGCTCAGATCGCACGGCAGCTCGGGTGGTTCTTCGTGCTCCAGTTCCTCGCAGATGCCGAGCAATTCACGCCGTAATAGCGACTCGATCCGTGCCTGCTGTACGCTGTTGGCGTAGTTGGGTTGGCCATCGAACAGCGATTCGAGCCATTCGGCTTCGGCGATCTCAACCGGGCAGATCGCAATGGCCGTCAGCATGCCGTGCAAACTGGGGTAATCCAGTGCGTCTTCGGATACCGCATCGGAGAATAGAAACGTTTCCAGCTCATCAATTTCGTTTTCGTCGAGGGGCGTGTTATCGGCACGGTCCAAGGTCATGGCGGTTCTCGCTAGATGCATTATAGGGTGGTGACTGGCAGGCATTGTACTCCCTGATATCGCCCGAGGGTAGCGGCCGCTGATTGGGTTTTACGGCTGGCGTAGAAGCAGGTTGAATGAAAATCCTCCGGGGTGTTTCTTGTCGGAGCAGGAAAGCGGATAATCGCCGCCATGTTGAATCTTGCCCTCGAACGTTTACGCACCACTTTCGGTTTCGATAGTTTTCGGCCGCCTCAGGATCAAGTCGTCCAGACCCTGCTCGACGGCGGTGATGCCTTGGTGCTGATGCCTACCGGTGGCGGTAAATCGCTGTGTTACCAGTTGCCGGCGTTGATTCGCGAAGGCACCGCTATCGTGGTGTCACCGCTGATTGCATTGATGCAGGATCAGGTGCGGGCGCTGTCGCAGCTCGGCATCAAGGCGGCGTTTCTCAACTCGACGTTGGATTACCAGGCGGCGCGCCAAGTCGAGAGTGATCTGCTCAATGGTCAGCTAGAGTTGTTGTATATTGCCCCCGAGCGTCTGTTGCAGCCGCGCACCTTGGGCTTGCTTAGCAGTGCCAAGATATCGTTATTTGCCATCGATGAAGCGCACTGCGTGTCACAGTGGGGGCACGATTTCAGGCCCGAATACCTGCGACTATCGGTGTTGCACCAGCAGTTCCCGGCAATACCTCGGATCGCACTCACCGCAACCGCCGATCAACGTACTCGCGAAGAGATCATCAAGCGTTTGGCGTTGGAGAATGCGGCGATCTTCGTGCAGGGGTTTGATCGCCCCAATATCCGTTACCGGATTACCCAGAAACAAAGCGCTAAGCAGCAGCTGAAACAATTTATCCAAACCGAACACGCCAACGATTCGGGCATCGTTTATTGTTTGTCGCGTAAAAAAGTCGATGAGACAGCCGCCTTCCTGTGCGCCGAAGGGTGGCATGCGCTGCCGTATCATGCGGGCTTGCCTGGGCCAACGCGGGCTGACCACCAGCATCGGTTTTTGACCGAAGAAAAGGTCATCGTGGTGGCCACCATCGCTTTTGGCATGGGGATCGATAAGCCCAATGTTCGTTTTGTGGCTCACCTAGATCTGCCCAAAAGTATCGAGGCCTATTATCAGGAAACCGGTCGTGCCGGGCGCGATGGCGAACCCGCCGATGCCTGGATGGTGTACGGACTGCAGGATGTGCTGTTCTTGCGTCAGATGCTGGAAAGTTCCGAGGCCGAGGCGCAGCAGAAGCAGATCGAACGGCAGCGCCTAGAGGCGATGCTGGGGCTGTGCGAGGTCACCAGTTGTCGGCGCCAGGCACTGCTGGGCTATTTTGGCGAGCAGGAGCACGACGCCTGCGGTAACTGCGATACCTGTTTGACTCCGGTCGAAACCTGGGATGGCACCGAAGCGGCGCGTAAGGCGCTGTCGACGGTTTACCGCACCGGCCAGCGCTTTGGCGTCAGTTATCTGATCGATGTGCTGTTGGGTAAGGCCAATGACAAGGTCAAACAGTACGGTCATCTGCAGTTGTCGACCTTTGGTATCGGTAAAGAACTCAATATGCAGGAGTGGCGCTCGCTGTTTCGCCAGCTGGTAGCGCGTGGACTGCTCGATGTCGACCACGAAAGCTACGGCGCGCTGCGTTTGTCGGATCGCTGTCGGCCGTTGCTCAAGGGCGAGCAGAGCCTGGAGCTACGCCGTGATGTGCGCGATAACCGCCAGCGTGAACGCAAGTCTCTGCGTGTCGCCAGTCACCAACGGCTCAATCAACAGCAGCAGACGTTGTGGGAGGCGTTGCGGACGGTGCGCAAGCAGCTGGCCGACGAGCAGGATGTGCCGCCATTCTATATTTTCCACGATGCCACCTTGATGGAGATGGTCGAGCAGCAGCCGACGACGCTGGCAGCACTGGCGCATATCAATGGGGTCGGTAAAACTAAGCTCGAGCGCTACGGCGATGCCTTTCTTGAAGTATTAGGTGAAGCCGAGCAAGCAGTTAGCCATCAGCACGAGCGTCAGCAACTGGTTGATTTGTTGCAAGCCGGGATGAGTCCAGAGCAGGTTGCTCAGCGGCTGCAGATTAGCCCGAAAGAGGTGCTGCATCAGATTGCGGCAGTGGTTGAGCGCGAAGCGACACCGTTGGCTCGATTGCTTGTGCTGAGTGAGCTGGACCTCACACAGATGGAAACCGCCTTGCTGCACTTTCAAGATGCCGGCATACGCGATCTGAAACAGGTAGCACAGAGTCTTGACGATGCCTTCGATCCGGCACTGCTGCGCTGTGTACGGATGGAGCTGCAACGGCAGCAGCGGCTGTGATCGGACTGAGGGTTATTGCTCTGTGCGGACGCTTCGATGGCTGAATCGATGCTGCCGCTGTGGGGGCTGTTTACTAGTGGCTTTATCTCATCGACGCTACTGCCTGGAGGCTCAGAACTGCTGTTGTTGTATCTGTTGGACCAGGGGGACCAACCCTGGTGGCAATTGGTGGCGGTGGTCACTTTAGGTAATACGCTCGGAGGCTTGGTCACGTGGGGGATGGGTTACTGGGTTGCATATCGGTTCCCGCTAAAGTCTCTGTCACCACGCCAGCAGCAGGCGCGTAATTGGTTTCACCGTTATGGCAGTCCGGTGCTGCTGTTGTCCTGGCTGCCGCTTATTGGTGATCCGCTGTGTTTTATCAGTGGTTGGCTGAAACAGCGCTTCTGGCTTTGCTTGCTGTTTATCGGCCTAGGTAAGGTGGGGCGTTACCTATTGTTAGCGACGCCCTGGATCTGATGAGCTTTGCTAGGGGCGTCCCTAGTCCACAGAGGCGTTTTAACGTACAATCGCGCGCTGTTTTTGATCCTATCAATCCGGGTTTTGTCCGATGTCTAACCATGAAATGACCTACGATGCGGCGGCTGACCGTGTCCCAGAAGTTGAGTTGATTGCTGACGATAACGCAGCGGTTGATAGCAAGACGGCTGATAAAGAGGCTAAAACACAGCTTAACAAACTGCAGAAACGGTTACGTCGGGATGCCGGCCGGGCGATCAGCGATTTCAATATGATCGAAGATGGCGACAAGGTGATGGTGTGTTTGTCAGGAGGCAAGGACTCGTATGCCATGCTCGATATTCTGCGCAACCTGCAACGGAGTGCGCCGATTCAGTTTGAACTGGTGGCGGTCAATCTGGATCAGAAACAGCCCGGTTTTCCCGAGCAGGTGTTGCCTGAGTATCTGCGCACCAATAAGGTGCCGTTTCATATTATCGAGCGTGATACCTACTCGGTAGTCAAAGAGGTGATCCCAGAAGGCAAAACTACCTGTGGGCTGTGTTCACGAATGCGCCGGGGCACCTTGTACCGTTTTGCTCAAGAGCATGGCTTTACCAAGATCGCGTTGGGGCATCATCGTGACGATATTCTGGAAACCTTCTTCCTGAATATGTTTTACGGCGGCAAACTGAAGACGATGCCTCCTAAGCTGCGCAGCGATGACGGCAAAAATATCGTCATCCGACCGATGGCCTATTGCCGCGAAAAAGACATCATCCCTTACGCCGCGTTGCGCGAATTCCCGATCATCCCCTGTAACCTGTGTGGTTCTCAGGAAAATCTGCAGCGCCAGGTGCTCAAAGAGATGCTGCAGAGCTGGGATAAGCAGTTTCCGGGTCGGATAGAGGTGATGTTTAGCAGTTTGAAAAATGTGGTTCCGTCGCATCTGGTTGACAATCAACTGTTCGATTTCGATCAGTTTGCAGTGACAGGTACTGCGGCTGTTGAGCAACCTGAGTTGTTGGATGTTCTCGCCTTGTAGCCTGGTTTGAGAGGCTGATAAGCGCAACTAAGCTTGGTAGACTGTCAAACCTTAAACCCCCTGTTTGTGATCCATCCTGAGAACTTTATGAACCGCATTGTATTCGCCATCTGTGTGTTGTTGCTGGCTGGCTGTCAGCAAAATCCTGTTCAGTCCCTGCCGGCTGCTGTCGCGGCACCGCCTGCTAGTGCCAACGATCTGGCTGAGCAGCTCAACGATGCCAACGGCAAGCGCTTTGATGGGGTTGAGGCGCGTATCACGCTGATCCAGGAGAAGCTGATCGAGCTGAACCAACAGTTGCAGCGCACAACCGTTCAAAGCCAGCAGCAGTTGGCGATGTTGCAGTGGTTACAACAATCGCAGCAGCTTCAAACGGAGCAGCAAGCAGAGCAGCAATCGGGTCCTTCGACACTTGACCAGCTCACCGAGCTGGTATTCCGGCTTGAGCAGATGTCGGCAGAATCGCAACAACAAGACGCGGATATGGCATCAAGCGCGGTCGTTACCGAACCGGTATACCAGTTGGTGTCGGTGTACGGCCCGAAAGGTTGGGTGGTGTTGAAGTACGATAGCTTGGCAGGCACCACCTGGAAGGCTGAGGCGGGCAACTGGAAACGCATAGAAGAGGTCGGGGTGTTGCCTGAATCGAGTTATCAGGTGGTGATGGAGCCTATCGAAAAGGATGTTAGAGGCCATGTCGCGGCTCGGATTGATCGTAACAATGGTATCACCTGGTGGCTTAAAGATAATCAGTGGGAACCATTTTAATGAGCGACGTTTCGCCTGTGCTCGAGCCGCAAGGCGCGGCAATGGTAGAAGAATCGCAGCGCTGCCAGCAATTGATCGGGCTGTTTAACGAGCTGTTTCTCAACACCTACAACACCGAACTGGTGCTGGGGGGCGATGAACCGATTTATCTGCCCGCGACGGCCGACTATCCGCACCACCGGGTGATTTTCGCCCACGGTTATTTTTCCAGTGCGTTGCATGAAATCAGTCACTGGTGTATCGCCGGTAGCGAGCGACGCTTGCTGGAAGATTTTGGCTACTGGTACCGTCCCGACGGTCGCACTGCGGTACAGCAAGCGGAGTTTGAGCTGGTCGAAGTCAAGCCGCAGGCGTTGGAGTGGTTGTTTAACCGTGCCTGCGGGGTTTCGTTTCGAATAAGCTGCGATAACCTCAGTGGTGAAACGACCGATACCACGCGGTTTAAAGACCGCGTGTACCAGCAGGTGCTGGACTATCTCGAACAGGGTCTAGCAGCGCGTCCCAGAATGCTGGTCGAGCGCTTGGGACAGTTTTATCAGCTACCCGCATTAACGCCAGACCAGTTCCGTCGTCAAGATTTGGACTGGTAACCCGTCGATCCACAGCCCTCTGTTATTGGGATTTCATCGGCATGCTGTGCGAGCCCTGGTGGCTGCCATTAGACATTGTATTGCCTTGAGTCTTTTTAACCTGCAGTGTGAGTTGAGTGCTCTGGCCGTTGGAAAACTTCAGTGTTAGCGTCTCTTCGTTGCCTTCTGCTAACGGCTTGTTAAGCCCCATCAGCATAATGTGATAACTACCTGGTTTGAGGCTGATGCTACCTTGACTGGGGATCTCAACGGCCTCCACCTGGCGCATCTGCATCATTCCGTCGTGTTCAATGTGGTTGTGCAATTCTGCCTTTTTAGCGACCGGTGTCTGGGCCTGGATCAATGAGACGGGCGCGTTATCCGAGTTATGCAGGGTGATAAACGCGGCAGCATTCGTGACTCCTGGCGGTGTGGCGCGAAAGTAGCCGTGCTCTGTGGTGACTTCGGCCAGCGTGATAGTGCTGCTCAGGCTCAGGCTTATTGCCAGGGCAAGACTTGCTCGCATGATGAAGGTCCTTATAAAAGTTGTTGAATCGCCGCTGCGAATTCTGCAACGGGAGTGTTGTGGTTAAGGGTGTTAACGAGCTGGCCGTTACGGTCTATCAGATAGATGCGGGCGCTGTGGTCGACGCTATAGTCAAGAGCCGATCCTGGCATCTCGACCTTGCGGTAAAAGGCGCCGTAGGCGTTAACGACTGAATCGATCGTAGCCTTGTTAGCGGTCAGGCCCAGTAGGGTCGGGTAAAAATAGCGGCTGTATTGATCGAGCTGTTCAGGCGTATCGCGTTCCGGGTCGACGCTGATAAATAGCGGTTGGACCTGTTGCTGTTGGGTGTTACTCAAGCGAGATAGCGCTGCGGCCAGGTTGGCTAGCCCGCTCGGGCAGATGTCGGGGCATGAGCTGTAACCGAACATCATCACCACGCCGCGACCGCTAAAACCGGATAGCGTTATCGGACCGGTTACGTGATCCAGGGTAAAGTCTCCGCCCAGTTGTTGATAGGGCGCGGCGGCTGGCGTGGGGTATAACTTGCTGTACAGATACAGACCTGCACTGAGGCAGATCAAAAGCAGGAAAAGCGTCAGCGCAAGGCGTTCGATGGCGTTGGGTTTACTAAGCATCGGTTGTTCTTTATTCCTGTTATCGGTGTTGATTGTTTGTATGGCTTAGCGGGCTTCGAAATCGAACCAGCTACCGCTGAGGCCGGTGGCCTCGGTGATCAAGATTCGGGCGCGCCAAGTCATGATGCCGGTGGTGCAAACAGGCAGTTGGGCTGTGACGCGATATTGGGCGTCATCACCCTGTTGCAGCGCCACGCGCAGCTGCCCCATGTACATATCTCGGCCTTGCAACTCTAGCTCGACCCGCTGGGGAGAAAATCCCTGTAGGTCGACTCTGATGTCCATCGGCGCATGGCTGCCGATTTCGGCCGAATCGATAAAGAAATTGACCTGCTGCTCGCCGCTCACAGCACGACACCCTTGTTGCAATTGTGAGGTGGCGCAGGGGAGCGGTGCGAACAGTTGTTCATTACTGCTGAGTTGCTGGCGTAAGCTGTTACCGAGCCAGAGGCTGACGCTCAGCAGCAATCCGCAGGCGATCAGCAGTAGCCACATTCGCCGTTTGTTGGTAGCCGGTTGCGGCACTACTCGATCATCTCGTGGTCGGTGCGGAACTGGTGCATCTCGTAGGTGCCAAGAATACGGATGTCGAGGGCAAAGAAATCAAGTTCCTGTAGTGCCAGTTGCATCGATCGCTGGTCAGGATGCGCTGCAACATCAAGGTGAAAACTGCAATCTTTGAGCGTGCCACCCGCCATATAACTCTCGAGCTTGATCAGGTTGACGTTATTGGTGGCAAATCCGCCCATGCATTTGTACAGCGCGGCAGGAATATTACGGACTTTAAACATCATCGAGGTGATGTAGCGCTTGCCCGGTTGAAATACCGGCATATGGCTGGTTTTGGACAGGATCAGAAAGCGAGTGGTGTTGCCGTCGACATCCTGCATCTCGGTTTGCAAGATGTCCAGCTCGTACAGCTCGGCCGCTAATGAGGAGGCTATTACTCCGCTGCTTGGGTCCTGGCTCTGTTTGAGTGCCATCGCGGCTCCGGCAGTATCAAACATCGCCACTGGCTCGATATCGAGCTGGCGGATATGGTCGGCGCATTGAGCTAGGGCTTGGGGGTGCGAGCCTACCGTGTTGAGCTGTTCGATAAGGCTACCTTTTAGCCCCAGTAGGCAGTGATTAACCGGCTCGAAATGCTCACCAATAATATGAAGCTTAGTTTTGGGCATCTGCCGGTAGATCTCTTCAACCCGCCCGGCTGTAGAGTTCTCCAGTGGGATCATTGCCAGCTTCGCTTGGCCTTTCTCTACCCTGTCCATCGCTTCGACAAAGGAGCTGCAAGCCAGGGCCTCCATGTCGGGAAAGACTTGTCTGCAGGAGAGGTGGGAGTAGGCACCGGGGCGGCCTTGGTAGGCGATAATATTTTCGTACATTACACTCAATCACTGATTCGCCTACCTAGTGAGTCTGGCAGGTCCGAAAAGTGATCAATGTTAACAGGGAAGATCGATCACTGCACCAGTCTGAGATTGCCTCGTTGCGGAGTTTGACGGCAAAAGGAGGCGGGTTGTTAGTTGTAAGGTGGTGGCAATCGGGGCTTTTTGAGAATACGATTTTAAATCTCTGATACAGGTCATTGCCATATTCGGTGTGCAAGTTACAATACCCATCCTGTATCCGAGGGATTATAATGTTGGGCTATTTGTTTGGTGAGCTATTGCCTAGTCGAAAGCTGCGTGGCCGATTGTGGATATTGCTGTCGATCGGCCTGTTGCCATTCAACGCGTTGGCTTCCGATAGCCATGCTGAGCCAACCGATGATTGGTTAAAGCCCAATACCAAATGGCATGAGTATGAGGTGGTGCAACTGCTGCTCGAAGATAATATCTTCACCCCCGATGATGTTGTGTTTAAGTTATACCAGCCTTATAAACTGGTTTTGACCAATGTCAGCGATGAAGCCAAGCACGACCTGGTGGACGAGAATTTTTTCCACTCCATCGTACTCAAAGAAGTGGTGGTGGGCGGTGTTACCGTCAGCACGCATCATATACATAATATTTTGCTCAAACCTAATACAACCGCCAGCCTGCTATTTGTGCCGGTTAAACCCAATGAGTTCGAGGTTTACTGCACCCTACCCAATCATCGTGAAGATGGGATGGAAGGCTACTTCACAATTGAACCTTAATGGAATGACACGACATACCATGGATAGGAAAAACCTTACGCTATCGATCCCTGGCCTAGCTATTGTTTCTGTACTTGTTTCGGGCTGCGCCCCGCTTCCTCCGGAGGAGGGGGTGGCCGTTATGGATCAAGATAGTCATGAAGAGATGATGCGAAAGCGCTGGGCGGACAGACCTTATCGCGAGCTGGTTGAACATATGGGGCGTAAGGGGTTGGTGATGGATATTCCGCGGTATGGCTGGCCTGGTAGTTCTGCAGTGGTGTTTGGGGTTGATGATGCCAGTGGCTGTGTCGATGCATTTTTGGTGTTGCACGGTAAAGAGCCGCAGATAAAAGATTATTTTTGTCGTTAGCTCGAGGGCCTGCTTGATGAATCGTGGAAGCATTGCGCGTTTAACAGCCTTGACGTTGATAGTTTCCGTAGTGCTGGTATGGGCTGAAGGCTGCGCGCCGGTATCACAAACCGAGAAGACCGATTTTTATTCCAGTTTTCGCCATGATCGTGAATTGGAGATGCGTGAACGTTGGGCAGGGCGTCTTTATGCCGATCTAGTGGCTGAGATGGGGCATGAGGGTGAATCGATGACAACGCCCAACTCGCAGGGGCGGACCAGTTCGGCCGTTGTGTTCGGGGTGAATGATCCTATCAGTGGTTGCGTCGATAGCTTCATTATTATTAACGGCGAAGAACCTATCATCGATAACTACTTCTGCCGCTAAGCTTTTCTGCTTTCTGCTTTCTGCTTTCTGCTTTCTGCTTTTCCGTTAAAGTATTTCTGTAGGCTTGAGAAAAGGGCTAGGTCTGGAAACTGCCCCGACGGCCTTGTGGCCGGTCGGGGTGTTATACCGAGGTGGGTCAGTCGTCTTTTGGGGTCGGCTTGATCGGTGGCTTGGCTGCCTTGTCCTTGCTAGGGTGGCTCAGTTTGCGGCGCGCTGGCTTGGCTTCCTTGCTGCTAGGAGTGCTTTCGCTTCTAGGGGTGCTTTCGCCGATCCGATGCAGCTTCATCGGCTTGCCGCAGATCTTTAATGTCTGAAAATGCTTGAGTAGCTCGGTGGGTAGCCCTTCCGGTAGCTCGACGGTGGAGTAATCATCGTGAAGCTTTACGTGGCCGATATAGCGGCTGCTCAGATCGGCTTCGTTAGCTATCGTGCCAACGATATGTTTGGGTTCTACGCCGTCGTCGCGGCCTACGCCAATGCGATAGCGTTCCCAGGTGACTTCGGCGTTCCCACGATCGCGATCACGAGGGCGATTTTTACCCTCTTTACCCTCTTTACCCTCTTTACGCGGCTCGCGTCGGCTGTTGTCTTTGTTTTGCGCACGGTTTTCTCGAGGTGTGCGCTCTCGAGCGGGTGCTTCGGGCGGCAGTTGTAGCGGCTTCTCTTTCTGTGCCAGATACAGCAACGCCGCGGTCAGGTCTGTGGGATCAAGGGTGAGTTCTTCGGAGAGTTGATCGCAGAGATCTCGGTAGTAGGCGAGATCTTCTTTGGCAAACACCTGCTCTAACTGGTTGCGGAAATTACCCACTCGCTTTTGGGTGATCAGGTCTCGACTAGGCAGCTCCATCGGCTCGATCGGCTGCGAAGTCGCTCTTTCGATAGCATGTAGCAACCGTTTCTCGCGATGCGAGACAAACAGGATCGCTTTTCCTGGGCGGCCGGCACGGCCGGTCCGACCAATACGGTGGACGTAGCCTTCGGTGTCGTGGGGGATATCGTAGTTGATGACAATACTGATACGCTTTACGTCCAGTCCCCGTGCGGCAACATCGGTGGCAACCAAGATATCCAGATCGCCCTTCTTGAGTCGCTCGATGGTACGTTCGCGCAGTTGCTGGTTCATGTCGCCGTTGATGGCGGAGGCGCTGTAGCCGCGAGCTTCGAGCTTCTCGGCCAGTTCGACGGTGGCGTTTTTGGTGCGCGCGAAGATGATAACACCGTCGTAGTCTTCGGTTTCAAGCATGCGGGTCAGGGCATCGAGTTTGTTGACGCCGCGAATCATCCAATACCGCTGCTCAATATTGGCCACGGTAGAGGTTTTTGAGGCGATCTTGATCTGCTGTGGATCGCGCATGTATTTAGAGGTGATGCGACGAATCTCATTGGGCATGGTGGCCGAGAAAAGCGCAGTCTGGCGTGACTCGGGAGTCTTGGCCATGATGGTTTCGACCGCGTCGATAAAGCCCATTTTCAGCATTTCGTCGGCTTCGTCCAGTACCATGGCCTGGAGTTTATCCAATTTTAGGGTGCGTCGCTCCAGATGGTCCATTACTCGACCGGGAGTCCCGACAACGACCTGCGGGCCGCGCTGGAGTTGACGTAGCTGGAGGCTATAGCTTTGGCCGCCGTAGATGGGAAGGACGTGGAATCCAGGAAGGTAGCGAGCATAGGCCTGGAAGGCTTCAGCAACCTGTACCGCCAGTTCTCGTGTTGGGCAAAGCACCAGTACTTGAGGGTGCTTGGCTTTAAGATCAATTCGTCCTAGTAGTGGCAGAGCAAAAGCGGCTGTTTTACCGGTACCGGTCTGCGCCATGCCTAGGACGTCTTTTCCGTCTAGCAGCAAGGGAATGCAGCTTGCTTGAATCGGCGATGGGGTTTCGTACCCCAGCTCGGTCACAGCGCGAAGAATTTTGGCATCGAGGTTTAGCTCGTCGAAAGTGACGGTGTCGGACATGAAGGTAACCGGGTGGGTAGAGGAAAAAGGGAGCTGATTATACGCCTGTTAATACTAAAATGCCCGAGGTTTGTCTAATTAAGTTCCCGTCTGGTGGTGTTTTGTTGTGCTGAGGGGAATGCCCTATCGGCGGGCTACTCCTGTTTATTGTTGCTGGGCGCAAGCCCTATGGTGGGTGAGGGCTTGCGGATATGGAAGCCTTGAGCGTAGGTAATGTTGATCTCTTTTACCGCTTCTAAAACTTCCTCGCTTTCGACAAATTCGGCGATAGTTTTGGCGTTGAGTTCGTGTGCCAGACTGGTGATGGAACGAACTACTGCGTTGTCTTTGTGGTCGTTGACCATGTTGGCGATGAACTCTCCTTCGATTTTGACGAAGTCTACCGGAAAGTGTTTCAGGTACTGGAATGATGAGAAGCCCGAGCCAAAATCATCGATGGCAAGTTGAAAGCCTTCTGCCTTCAGGTTGCCGACAAACTTTTCTAGCATGCTCATGTTCTTCACCGTATCGCGTTCGGTGATTTCGAATACCACACGCTCGGGTTCGATGTTGGCTTGCTTGGCTAGCTTTTTGACCTCTGGAAGAAACTCGCTCAGTACCACCGA
>JBALWS010000226.1:0-2678 GCA_036960405.1 Halopseudomonas sp.
ATCAGACCCTGTATCAGTTCACCGAGGTGGATTACCGGACACCGATCAAAGATGGCCTGTTCCGCAAAAATGCATTGGCACGGGGGCGTTAACGTGAACAAAGCGAACGCGTTAGCGCTGATGCTAGCCGCCGTGGCCAGCCTGTTGGCACCGGCGGTGTCGGCCGGGCTGAGCGGCACCTGGGAACTTGAAAGTGCTTATAACAGCCACCAGAGAGAGGCGCAGAAACTCGAATCCCTGCTGGATCTGGAGTGGAATTCGACGATCGGCGATGACAGCTACCTGACGGCCATCGGCCGGTTACGACTCGATCGTGAGCAGCAGCTGCGGGTCAGCGGGGAGCGCGCCGATAGCTACAGCCCGATCAATGGTCCCTCCTGGGTCGGTGACCATGGTGAGCTAAGCCTGCGCGAGCTGTACCTGGATAGTGAATGGGCCGGAGCGGTCTGGCGCCTGGGCAAACAGCAGGTGGTTTGGGGCGAAGCCGATGGTCTTAAAGTGTTGGACCAGGTCAACCCACAGAGTTTCAGGGAGTTCATTCTGGATGAGTTCGACGATTCGCGGATTCCAACCTGGATGATTAACGCGGAGTTTGCCGTGGATGAAGCGAGCTCATTGCAGCTGCTATGGATTTTTGACACGACTTACCATGAGCTGGCGTCGTTCGGCAGCGCTTATGCCGTCACCCGGCCCGCATCGATACCCACCCCACCAGCAGGAATCAGCCTGCAGCTGCTGCCGGCCGTGGTGCCCGATGATCCGCTGCAGGACAGTGAATTGGGGCTGCGTTACAGTGCTTTTATCGAAGGCTGGGATCTGACGTTAAATTATCTCTACCATTACAACGACTTCCCGGTGCTGTATCGGTCGTTGCAGGGTAGCACCCTACTATTGCAGCCGGAATACGAGCGCAGCCACCTGCTGGGCGGCTCGTTGAGCAACTCTTTTGGCGAGCTGACCCTGCGTGCCGAGATTGGCTTTAACAGTGATAGCTTTTTTATCAGCAGAGACTTGAGCCAGCGTGGGATCGCCAACAGCGGCGAACTATCATCGGTGATCGGGCTGGACTGGCACGGATTAAGGGATACCCTATTGAGTGCCCAGTGGTTCCAAAGTCACCTGCTTGATCACACGCCCGCTATCGTCCGTGACCGAACCGAGCACAGCCTTAGTTTGCTGTACGAGAGAACCTTTGCCAATCAAACTTGGACCTTTAAGACCCTTGTATTGCAGTCGCTGAATGATAAGGACGGACTGGTACGCCCAAAACTGACCTTCAACGTTCAGAGCAGTCTTGACCTCTGGCTGGGCGCCGATGTTTTTTATGGAAATCGACAAGGGTTGTATGGCCAGTTCGACGACCAGGACCGGATTTTGATTGGTATGGAACTGGGATTCTGATCTTGTTACCAATTCCGAAGAACGGCTCAGCATTGAGAACGACGTTGTTGGCAGGTCTTGAGATGGCAGAAGGTACTCGAAGATATTGATTTCGGCTTTGGTGTAGCTCCTTCCATGCTGCGAGCACTTTTTTAACGTCCGCTTCTTCAATTCAAAGACTAGCCAGTAATCTATCAAGCTGATCTGACAGATCGACCGCTCTGTCGATACAGCTGCTAACAGTGGAAGTCGTTTTGGTGATCACAGCCGCTTCCTAAGTTCTTACTTTGTTGAGTCGTGGATACTTCGGCTATCAGATGGAGCCTCTTCACGGCTAACCATCCCGTAGTCTCGGTTTACGTCAGCGACTCGGAGTCGATAGTCCCGAAACACGCCGCCACGGCCTTTGGCTTGCGCGAAGCGGTGAGTCTCAAGGTTTCGCCAAGCTTCTATAGCGGCTTCATCACGCCAAAATGACAGCGACAGTACTTTGCCTTCTTCTACCAGGCTGGAAAACCGCTCGATGGAGATAAATCCGTCTATCTCCTCGAGCAACGGTTTCAAGTCAGCGGCAATGTCTAGGTACTCTTGGGTCTTTCCCTCGGCGGGGTACACTTCAAATATTACGGCAATCATCGTTATCGTCCTCTGGTGTGAAAAGAATCGTTCAGGTTATTTCAGCGTCTACGGCGCTTGTGCTATCGCGCCCGGACGTGACCGTCGTTCCTCGACATAGCCGACAGCGACAAAACTGCTACCAACATTTATCTTACTGTCGGTTGCGGATCAACCCACGGCCATCTGATAAGTCTGCCAGTGGGTTTTTTCGGCCAGCCGGTCATAAACGGACCGGCCCCGGTAGTTGTCCTCGGCAGTGATCCACCGTACAAAGGACCATCCCTGCTGCGCGGCTTCCTGCCGCAAGCGGTCGAACAGCTGGTCGACAACGCCTTGACCTCGACAGTTGGGCGCTACAAAAAAATCATCCAGAAATCCAACGCTGGTGCCCCGCAGGGGCGATAGCATTTCGCGATAGTGCATCAAGCCAACACCCCGACCGGTTTCATCCTTGGCGATCAGGGCAAACAGCCGGGGAGATGAATCGAAGATCCATTGCCAAACCTGGTCCAGGGTTGGCTCGCTCATGGGCACCTGGTAAAAGTCGGCGTAGCTCTGGTAGAGACATTGCCACTGCTCGCGGTCATTTTGGCTCAATCTATCGATGATGATGGTCATGGTCTCTGCCTCTTCATACTTTGGAGATTACTCGATGCATGCCTGCAGGCTGCGTTGTTGAG
>JBALWS010000068.1:0-22443 GCA_036960405.1 Halopseudomonas sp.
GATACCGAGGCTGACAGGTCGCAGCAACTACCGCGCGAGCGGTTTAGTACTTGTCCTAACTGCTGTCATGTCAGGAGTCACCAAAAAACTGGGTTTGATATGTTCAGAAAACCTGTACGCAATAGGCAGCTATCAACACGCGCGCATTGGAGTTGTTGATTTACGATGGTAAGAAGTCAATGCAAGCTGGTGAGTATGGATTGTAGTGGGGTCGATAATGAAAACGGGCTGTAGGGGGGCCATCCTAGCTTTCAGTGTTTTGACGCTGCTTATCGGCTGCAGTCGATCCTGGCACAACTTCTCTCAATATCCTGGCTTTGCGGGCTATTACAACCAGCATCCACGCAGCGACCAGGCGGCTTCTGCGACCGAGCAGGCTTTGCTAAGGCGTTTTCGGCCCCGGCTGTTTCTGGATGGAGTGTCTGAAGGACCGATTAGCTTCTACCGGGATTATATTGCCCAGGGTACGCTTATAAACGCGTCCAGTGAGGTCCTGTCAGAACGAGTCGACCGTTTGTCTCTCAATCGTTATAGGTCGGATCCGGGGGTAGTTTTTATTCATCAGCCCCTGACCACTCCCGTTACGCAGGAGGCGTTTGCCCGTATTGATTATGATGAGCACCCGGCTTTGGGGCGGCTTATGTTTCTTACCTACCACTTTGTCTTTCGTTACTCCGGTCTGATCGACGGACTACCAGCGTGGCAAGAGTGGCCACTGCGATGGACTGGCGCAGCAAGCGACTGGCACCAATTGGATCATTACACCGCCGCGACGGTGGTGCTGGGACCAGAGGAGGAACCCCTCGCTCTAATTCTGCAGCAGCATAATCACGAGCGCAGCTACGTTCTAGGAGCTGATATATCCCTCGAGGACGATGGCCGCATTCGGCTGATTGCCGCCCAGCGCTCAAATGAACTCTACCCCTGGCATCCAAGTATCAAGCGACACCGGGTGGTGCGTTTTATGGACCCGGATACCCTACCTTACCTAGTGCAAGGTAAACCCGAACCCTGGTTGGCGGGCTATGACGTCACCGAAGCGGTACGGGAGCAGGACTACCAGCTAGAGTTCATTCCGGCCAATGATGCCTTTTATAGTTTTGCCGGCTTTCTGGGGGAGCGCCGCTACCTGCCTGGGCGGGATGGTCCGCCCGGTGCCGACTACAACACCCTGCCACCGTTCAAACGTCCCCTTGTACAACTGGTGGCATTCAACTGGAGTGAAGATGATAAGCCCCAGATGCGCGCATTGATCGACTTCTTAGACCGGCCCAGCATCGATCAGCCCCCGTTTGGCCGCTTGCTGGATAATTTCGAAAACAAGTTAAAGTCAGTAAAAGGTGAAGCGCGCCTAGCTCAGGATAGAATCCCCTGAAAGTTTACACTGTCTAATCATTGACCGTTTTGTCGCAGCAAGCGACCATTGAGAAGCGGGAGCGCTCAGCAGTTGTAACCAAGGGGGCACTCGGGCGCTTTCATCTACAGTGCTGTCGCTCACCTCTAGGAAAGGTCGGAAAAAGCCTCAGAACGAGAAGGTAAAACTGATTTCTGGGTAGGTTTCTGAGCAGTCACCGTAACGGGTCTCGCTGCAATCCTGGTAGCTCTCGTAAACGACCCCGGCACCAATATTGGCATTAGAACTGACTGCGAAATAGGCACCGACGCGGCCGCCGATGGAATTGAGATCTGGCAAGTTATCAATGTAGGTACGCCGGTAGAACGCCCCGAGATAGGGCGACACGTTCGGAACCTGATAAAACACATACTGCAGCGATGGCGTAATCTTGTGGATGCTGGGATCTCCACCGGTCCAGGTTTCTGCTTGCAGACCAATGCTAAGGCCATCGACTAAGAAATAACTGCCCCCTATGCCGAGGGCAAAATAACGTTCATTGAAGGCATAACCATTGCCACCAGTTACTATCAGATGAGTGTGCCCTTGGCTAAACTCGTCAGCGGCACCAGTCGTTTTGGCGGATGTGGCTGCGATGGTGATAAAAAGTGAAGATATCAGGATAGTGCTGGTATTGGTCATCATTAGGTTTCTATGTTGGGTTAGTCGCCCCGACCGAACTGTTCACTATAGCGTCAGTTGCTAACTGACGGTGTCCTAATGAATTCAGTAGTCACTGAGTATCAGCATGGTAGAAAATAATAAAAGAGCAATAGCGGGCACACATAAGATGCCTACATCTCCATTTTGATAGTAATACGCTCAACAACGGCCATTAGATAGAAGATGGAAAAAGGTCGGTAACAGGCCGCACTGTATAGTGTTCACTGTTCGCTCATAGAGCGGATGGAGCGATCAGCCGTGCCTCAAAGCGTTTCACACGGGCGCTTTCATCCCTGTCCTGACCCAAGTGGTCTGATGCATATGGTGACCTGTAGGACAGATATAGCTTGGGCGGACCTGACATCGCTTCACAGTCATTCAAGATGCCCCTAGACCGGTAAAGCCTTTCGCAAACTGTCCCAAATGCGGTTCCACTCTACCTGTTACTTTCATGGATTGATGTCAATTATGTTGATATGGCAATCAATGCGTTCATTGCGGTATAGTTCATTAACATGAGTGGTTGACGTACCTGAATCGAAGTCCGGCCAGCTGAACTCATTGCCTGCAAAAGTAGACATATTTAAGCAACAACAGGGATGCTGTTTGTGTACTCGACTTCTCCGCTCTATCGACGCTTCCTTCGCTGAACGCTTAAGCATGTGCTAATCACCTAGGCTTAACGTTGACGCTATGACAATAGTAAAAATATTTCAGGACCAACTGGCCGCCATTTGCCCCGATCCGATCATCGCTATCGACCGGACGGGGATTATCGTGCTGTTCAATCAGGCTGCCGAGGAGCTGCTTGAGTACAGCGCTAGCGAGGTGGTCGGTAAAGTATCTATCTCCGGCCTCTACCATCCGCACCATGCCGGGCACACCGTCAAACGTCTGATGCACTCACAGGAAGCTGGGACCTATGGCCGCATCCAAGGGCACGAATCGGCAATTAAATCCAAGAGCGGCCGGGTCATCCCGATTCAGATCTCGGCTACCTTGATCATGGAGGCTGGTCGGGAGGTCGGTAGTGTCGGTTTTTTCCACGACCTGACCTCCCGTAAGGAACTGGAACAATCATTGCGCTTGCTCTCGATTACCGACAACCTAAGCGGGCTATACAATCAACGTCACTTCTACGCCACCCTGTCCCAGGAGATTGCCCGCAGTCGCCGTTACGGCCATCCACTTTCGCTGATCTGCATCGACATGGATAAATTCAAGACCGTAAACGATACCCTGGGGCACCAGGAGGGGGATAACCTGATCATCCACCTGGGAAGCCTGATCCGTAACGAACTGCGCAGCGCCGATTTTGGATTCCGCTATGGCGGCGACGAATTTATGCTTATTCTCCCGCAAACCGACCTGAAAAAAGCCGCTATCGTCGCCGAACGACTGCGCAAGGCTTTCTATGATACCGCCCCCACCACCCTCCAAGCCCGTCCCCAGCCGCTACCCTGTCTGACCCTAAGCATCGGCATCGTGTTGTACATTGACGGGGATCCGGAAGAGCAATTTATCAGGAGCGGGGATATGGCCATGTACCAGGCCAAGGAGAGCGGCGGCAACCGAGTGGTCATGGCGCAGCCCGCTGACCAACCCCACCACTGAGGCGATACGCCTAGGCTCCTAGGATTAGGCTGAAGTTAGCTTCTTTCTTAAAGGTAGCGGCTTATAATGCACTCATTTATTGGAATGCTTAGCTATAGGGAGAGTAGTTATGCACGAATCACTCGAGCAAAAAGAGGTCCACGTAACATTCAGAGAGGAAGGCTACGCTGCCAGAGTTGCAGGTATTCCGTTAAACGATAACCCCTTTCAGCACACAACAACTCTCTCTGCCTCAACTGAATGGCTTATTGGCTGGGACAAAGCTGATCACGATCTAATGGTACCCTACAGTTAGAAACGAGTTCTAGGTCATTAAGAATGGTTTTCTATGAGTCGGTTTGTGACCGACTCATGCTCCTTTGTGAAAACCCTAAGCTAACGGACTGTCTGTCGCCTTGTCGCAGCAAGCGACCATCCTGGTATCGCCTGCTTTGGTCGCTTGCATCTACGGAGCGGACACTGCTGGTTCTCTGTAATGTTGATGATGAGCGGCGTTTGACGGCGCTCGACCGGAGCGGCTGCGAGAGAAGGCGGTCAAACGTCAGGTTTAATCGCTTTGTAAGGTGAAAAACTTAGTAGCTCTGGATTCATAGAACTAACGCAACTACAGGTAGCTTGTGACGGTCTTGAAAAGTCGGAGGTGTCCGTACGTAACATACCCATGAACCTGACAAGAGCAATCAATAAAAGAGACATGCCAATGGTTAATTGAACAATCACCATTAATGAAGCTTCCGCATTCTGCGGGCTGAGGTCTCCGTAGCCTAAAGTGGTTATCGTAACGAAGCTGAAGTAGACGGATTGAAGAAAACCCGAAATAAATGTGTTTGGTGATTCACCCACCTGAGCGTTGAGCAATTCAGCCTGAGGTTCAAAATACAGAAATCCAAACAACACTGTTATCTCTAGATACCCTATTATCACAAGCACGACATTTCTAGGTGCACTCCAGATGTTTTCGGAAGTTCGGACAGCTCCCTTTATAAGCGAGTCGTATAGAAAGTCAGTCCACACGTCCGCAATACGATAAACCGACCAAACCATGACTAAGATGGGACAGACAGGCTGATCCGCCGCCCCGCCAATCACCAAGATAAAAACAAGAACCCCTATAGAAAAAGTTCGATAAATGTCAGGTAAGCTCTTTGATATATAAGGTTTATTTCGACCGCGCGTTTGAAAGAATCTAAGTCGCTTAAGGTGTTCTAGCACACTAAGAAGGCGTATGGTCATGACAAAGGTAAATATCGCGGCTACTAACCAGCCGTGCCGAGTACGAGATTGCCATGAAAGCACCATGTACTCTTCAACTAAATAGGGTTGTTGAGAATAAAAGGCCTCCAGTCGTATAGGGATTGAGCGAAACCAATTCAAGGCATTTTCCCTCAATTACTTTAACTTAAACATGAGCATAAATTCTCTTGACGCTATAGTGCGTAGCCTTGTCAACCATATGCTTTGGCTAGAACATAACGTTTAGCTTTTGATGAATAAGTCTAGGTTAGAATATCCGTAAGGCCGAATATTAACAGCTCAACCTGATTTTTCTCTGTGAGATCCAAAGGAGTTCCTCTTGGCTGATGTACGGAGAAATTACCCTTGAGATAACATGTTTTGAGAATGTTTTTTTTGGGGGGGGGGCTCTTACAGAGTTCCAGGCTGATGTAAACTTTTGTGCTATAGGTTCTATGAACAGTAACCTGTGGTGGTTGTGATGAGTGAGTCAGATGGCAGTGGTGATTCAGAGCCAGATTGGGTGAACCCCGCCAATGATCGAAAAACACCGTACTCAGAAGAGGAAATAGATCGTTTTGTTGATGATTTTATTCTTGGACTGGATAAACAAGAATGGGTCTCGATTAAATTAAAATATGGTGAAAAGAAAGCAAGAGAAAGAATACGGGCTGGTTTTATAGGAATGGATGAGAATAATATTATTAATATGACCCCAACGGGACCTATGAACTAACGATCAATTTAAGTGCAAGTCCACCGATAACCTGGGACCTGAAAGTTAGCAACAACCCCTTACATGCGATCCCTAGCTTGTCGCAGCAAGCGACCATAGGTCGGCAACCATACTTTCAGTTCTATCCACTGACTGAGGAACTGAGCCATGTATGCTACCGATCACTATAGCCACCGCACTGAACCTTGGAACAAGGGCAAGCTGGTTGGCCAAAAGCGACCTCTGAAGCTTAAGGAAATCTGGGGAATCAGAATTCGGCTTCAGATTGCGGAGCAAACACGGGAAGCGGTCAAAGACTGGATCGTTAGTCGCCAGCTTGGTCTAGGAGACTATGTATTCCCAAGCGCCAAGGTTGATGGGTCACACTTATCAACCAGACAGTATGCGCGGATCGTTAACTCATGGGTTGCGAGCATTGATCTCGACATTGGCATGTATGGCACCCACACCATGAGACGAACCAAGGTAGCCCTCATCTACAAACGAACCAAAAATCTCAGGGCTGTTCAGCTGCTGCTGGGGCACACCAATCTTGAGAGCACAGTTCGCTATCTTGGCATCGATAGTCGATGATGCACTAGAAATGGCGGAGAAGACTGAGGTTTTGCCGTGTAGCGCCCGAACTATATGGGCGCTTACATCTACTAAGCGCACACGCTATTTCGCTTCAACAATATCTTCTTTTAAACCAGAGACAAATGCCACAACGTCATCGCACTCTTGTTTAGGAACGCTTAGTGCTTCCATAGTGGCACCTGCATGATCAAAAAATATTTCCCAGTCGCTTTCGCTTATGTTCATTCCTTTATGGGAAACCTTCATATCTCGTCCCGTGTAATAAACTGGGCCACCTGCATTTGTGCATAAATAATCAATTAGTAATTGTTTTTCTCTCTCAATCCCATCTGCTCCACGGTTTTCCCAAAAACGACCTAATTGATCATCTGCTTGTAACCGAGGTAATAAATTATTAACGAATCCAGTTAACCCATCATAGCCACCAAGGCGCTCGTAAAGTGATTTATGCGTCATAATTTCATCCTCTTGTTCATTAAACTATTTGCAAATATGACTATAGATCAACAATAAAATTGACGCTTAATCCATCAAAAAAACTTAGGTGTCGTCTCGCAGGGGCAGGCGTAGAGGTTTGGAAAGCCAGCGCAACGATCTTTCAGGGCATCGTTAGGTCATCAACTAATCAGCGGAGTGGCCGCTCAGTCGCAGCTCCTGCCGTAGTCTGCCGTTCGTTCAATGTCCGATATGGGGCCAGGCTATGAACAGAAGTCTCCAACGCACCCTCAGTAGACGATTCTGTATCGTGTTATTCCTGTATTAAAAACACACGACACTACCGTTCAATTTTGGTGTGATTATGCACCCACCCTAGGGCTGAATGTTCACAATAGCATTACGTAGAGGGTATCGGTTTCAATGATCGGGTCGGTATCCAGCTGCCAGAGATCCGACGAGATCTGTTAACAGACGTTGGCTGTTGCCACGCTAGTGCGCGCTGCGACAGCTATCAAGGGTCGGAAAAGTAGTCCATTTCACCCACTTCAAGATAATGCCGATGGTAGTGTTCCAAAGCCACCAAGTCCAACTCCACACCGAGCCCAGGCTGTTCAGGCGGTATCACGCCACCATCGCGCACCGACCAGCGAGGGCCGCAGATCAGGTCAGATTCCATCCAGTTGATCAGGGTCTGTCCTGGCCGATCAAGCTCCGGTAGTGCCATACCCAGGTGGCACATCGCCGACCAAGAGATGCCGGCTTCCAAGCAGGATCGCAGCCAGAACCTTTTACCGAGGGCAGCCACAGCCACCGCGGTGCGAATGGTTCCGGCAATGCCGCCATCCATATGGAGGTCACCGACGGCAGCATCGATGCGGGGATAAGACTGCAAGGTCTCTACGGCGGTGCAATGGGACGACATCTGCACATTGAAATCCTTGCGTAAGGTTTGCATCTGACTCAGGGATGCTACCGGTTCTTCGACAAAATCCAGCACACTGGCGGTATGCTTTAGAAAGTAGCGTGCCTCTTCGTAGCTATAGCCCATGTTGGCATCAACACCCAGAGCGATCTTGGAACCGACGGCACTGCGGACGGCCAATACCGTTTCAATATCGACATCCACGCCGTGACGACCAACCTTGAATTCAAACAGCCGACTGCCGCTGCTGGCAATGGAATCACATGCTAGGCGTGTCATCTCATCCGCAACGTCGGCCAGCTTAAACCCCTGATCGAGGTCGACCGTATAGGCATAACCACCAAACACAGCTCGCTTACGGCGGGCACCTCCCAGCAGCTGGTAGAGGGGCAAACTGGCCCGCTTGCCCAGCAGGTCCCACAGCGCCATTTCGATGGCGACGAACGCTTTGGCCTCGAGCGGGTTCGCCAGCTGTCCAAAATCACCCTGGCCATTCAGGCATCGGCTCTGCGCTTCGACCCGATTAGCGATATCCAATCCGATCAGGACCGGTGCGAAGCTTTGGTTGATGATTTGGGCAGCACCCGCGTCGGCGGTTTCCCCTAGCCCGACCGCCCCCCTGTCGGTTTCTATCTGTACGATAGTCCGGCTAAAACCGTGCCCCTTGCCTTGTGACCAGGCACACGGACGGGTGGTTGGGATACTCACCGGTGTCGCTGTAATAGCGGTAATTTTCATAACTAATCCCTATCAAAACGCCTCTGTTATCCCATAAACCACTCAGGCAAAAACAACGAAACCTGCGGCACATACGTTGTGACGATCAGCGTTGGAATCCAGGCGAAGAGGATCATCATCAGGGTCGGATACAACATCGCCTTGACTGGAACTCCCGTTACCCGCGAGCCCAGATACAGCAGCGGTGCGGTCGGTGGGGTAATGTTGCCCATGCCCAAGTTAACGCCAACGATAGCCGCAAACTGGATGGGATCGATGCCCAGCTCTAGCACGATCGGAAACAGCAACGGCGAAGCCAGCAGCACGCCACTGACATCGTCCATCAGCATCCCCACCAGGATCATCACCACGTTGATCATTATCAGTATGATGATCGGATTGTCGGAGACGGAGAAAATCAGCTCCTTAGCCAGCTCGGGGATATCTTCAAAGATAAACAGACGACTAACGATCATCACCATGAAGAACATCACCATCACCACCCCGGTGGTGGTGGCAGACTGCACCAGTGCTTGTTTAAAGTTGCTTAGATTCAAGCCCTTATAAATAAAGAACCCGACAGGGATGGCATAAACCACGGCGATACCCGCCGCTTCCGTCGGGGTCATGATGCCTCCGTAGATACCGCCCAGGATCATAAACGGCATCAGTAGCGCCGGCAGCGCAAAGCGGGATTTTTTAACCACATCGCCGACAAAATCATCCGACGGTGGCAGCACCTTGATATCCTTGTATTTGCGCAGCATCACGTAATTAACGATACACAGCAGCACCACCAGAATCAGGCCGGGTACGATCGTGGCCAGGAAGCATTTAAGAACCGATTGGCGGGTGACCCAGGCGTAGATAATCTGGATCGCACTGGGCGGAATCAGCAACCCCAGCGGCGCCGCATTGGTGATCAGCGCGGCCGACAATCCTTCTGGGTAATTGGCCTTGCGTAGCTGCGGCATCATGATGCTGCCGATGCAGGTCAGTGTGGCAGTAGCGCTACCGGCGATAGAACCAAAGATCGCGCTGGCTCCCACCGCGGTGTAGGCCATGCCGCCTTTAAAGCGACCGACAAACAGTTCGGCCAGTTCCACCAGTGGTTGCGCGATTTTGCCGCGCTCCATGATGGTTCCCGCCATGATAAACAGCGGGATAGCTAGCAGTACCAGCACGTTCATGCGCCAGTGACCCGAAGTGAGAAAGCCGGCCGGGTCATGATCGCCGGTCAACGACATATAGATCATCGCCAGACCAAAAGCGAAAGGTACAGGAATACCGGCCACCAGCGCGGCGCAGATCACCAGCAGTGTCAGCAGAATAAGCATAATAATTTTCCGTTTGGGCAATGCGTAATGGCTGTACTTTCTATTGCCGTCTCTGTCGTACGTAACAAACAGACTTAACAGCCGTACTTACAATCGAATTGACTAACTGTATTGCGAGCCGCCGTTAGCAGCCCGGGCGAACAGTCATTAGATGTGCGGTGGCGCTTCGTCCGCTTCCCACTCTTCGCTAGGCCCATCGCGCAAACCGCTATACAGGTGCAACGCGGTATAGAAGGTCATCAACACAAAACCGAGGAAAATGCCAAGCTTGGGAATGGCGAAGGGTAATCCCAGGCCAGTGGTCGCTTGCCAGTCGGGGTAGGCACTGACCTCTTCCATCAGCATCAGCCAGCCCCAGTAGGTCAGTACAGCACCGATCAACACTTCGATCAGCAGGGTGATATTGATCACGATCCACTTGGTGCGAACATTGTCGATCAGCGATAGCAGAAAGTCGGCCTTAATATGGGTGTTTTGATAACTCCCCATCGCCGCACCAAGAAAATAGACCCAGAACGCGATAATTAATACCCACTCTTCGTAAGCAAAAAGATCGGCATCAAAGAGGTAGCGCAGTATTACCACGAAGAAAAAAACAAAAGCCATGACCAGGCTGGCTGCGGCCAGAAAATATTCTTTTATCGTTAGAAGAACATTAACAATTTTACCAAGCGGCTTCGGTATATTTAAATGCATACACCATCTCCTTTATTATTAACAATAATCGTTGAATCACTAATAGCGAACCAGCTATATCAATCGGCATTGCTGTTAGTTAAAGAACGAGCAAAGCCACCAAGATAATGTCTATCACGATGGCTCGAGGCAGGAGAGGCTATTAAATATCCGCGACAATTTTTGTCAGCACATCTTTACCCAACCGCTGTTCCAGCTTGGGCCAGGTCACAGCGCGGATCTCTTTGGCAATGGCGCTTCGCTCAGCATCGCTCAACGGTAAGATCTTGACCCCGAACGCTTCCAACTTCTTCAGGTTGGCAGCATCGTTGTCACGGCTCCAATCAACAAAAGTGGCTGCAGCTTTGGCGAATACGTTAGACACGACTTTGCGCTGCTCGGCGTTAAGCTTCTTCTCCCAGGTCTTCTTGCTGGCATAGTAAGCGGTGTTTTCCACAAACGCGTTATAGGGCACGTAGTGGTTTATCGCTTCCTTGAAGGTGGTATAGGTCGCTTCCGGCGTCGCACCGATCATGCCGTCAACGACACCCTGCTGGATCGCAGGAAAGGCATCACCCCAGTCGATAGTGGTGGTGTTGTAACCCATATCGTGGGTAGCCAGCTTAGCTGCCTGGGCGCTCCATACCCGGACGTTTTGGCCTTTGGAGCCGGTTGTGCGGTAGTTTTCCGGCATCGAGGAGGACATAACACCGATAAAACCTTCACCGGTCACACCCAGCAACTTCAGACCCAAACGGTCCATGCGCTGATCGAACAGGTTGTAAAAATTCGAGCCCGGGCTGAACACTTTCTCCATCTCGTCATAACTGGAGACCAGGTAAGGCAGCGAGTTGATCTCAAGGATGGGGTCTTTGTGGCTATAGACAAAGGCGTGAACGATATCGATGCTACCGCGCACCGCCTCGCCCATCAGCTGCTCACCCGAACCGAGCTGACTGGCCATGTGCAACTTGATCTTCAGATCGACCCCAGCACCTTCAAGGTCCTTCTTGATCTGCTGCATCACCTCAGACGCATACTGGTCGGGGGCGTGGGTAGTGGCAATACGCAGGGTAGTCGCCTGGGCAGCCGATGCCAGAGTCACTCCCAGCATCAATGTACCTGCGGCTATCGTTTTAAGATTGAATCGGTCAAGAATATTCTTCATGGTAGGCTCCGCGTCTTCTTATAGAAGGTTATTTTTATATAGCGCGATATTTAGGAAAAAAGTCAGCACTTAATACTTATCTCTTAATTTCCTTCCCCTGTTAATCATCAGGATCTGAACCTTTATATCCCCAAGAAGAATAAGAATCCAGCAGGGTTAATCTACTCACAATCTACATAAAACCGATCAAATAAGACGAATGTAAAAAAACAATTACAAGCCGGTCGATAAGTCCCTTACTAATCAATGGACAGTTATTCAACTGAATATACATTTACGGTTGATGTAATCTACTTGTTACATATACTTGCACCTATAGCGCTATAATTATTACAAAACAGCACAAAACATTACTTAAATAACAGGGTTTCTAGCCCACCCAGACAATCACAGGTAACATCAACATGAGACTGTTAAGGAAAAATAGATGAGCGAGCAAAAAGACAAGCGCCACTTCAGCCCGCCAATGCGGGATACAAACAGCGCTTTTCTACCTGCCAAAGAAGCCACCAGTGACCCCGTTCGGGTCGGCTTTGTGTTGCAAGAGCACTTCTCCATGATGGCCTTCACCGCCGCCGTTGACGCACTGGTAACGGCCAATCTGGTGCGTACCGCGCCGCTGTTCGAATACACTACCTACGGTCTCGACTCGCTCAAGGTGAAGAGCGACCTGGGGATCAACATCTCCACCAGCGCCCAACTGGAACAGCTCAAAGTCGAGGGAAACGACAAAGTCGACATCTTGATTGTCTGTGGCGGTTTTCGCTGCTTGCTGACCGAGCCGTCATCGCTGGTGAGCAAACTGAAAGTCGCAGGGCGAAGTGGCACCATCATCGGCGCGCTCTGGAATGGCACCGTTCCGCTTGCGTATGCCGGGCTGCTCGATGGCAGAACCTGCGCGCTGCACCCCGACAACCACGCCTTTATGAATGAGAACTTCCCCCAGGTGACGGTTTCAGATCGAGTCTTAGTGGTCGAACAAGATCGAGCCACCAGCGCAGGGCCTAACAGCGCGTTGGAGATGATGCTGATGCTGATTGAACGCTCTCAAGGGAAAAATGTCGTCCGTGCCATCCGCGAGATACTGAGCTGCGACCAAGCTTCCGAGAGTCGAGAGACCGAACTGGTTCAAAGCGCGGATAACCCCAGTTTTCCTGAGGCGCTGAGAGAGTTATTGCAAGTGATGGATTCGAACATTGAAGAGCCGTTGACCATCGACGAGCTGGCCAGCTTTGTGGGTGTATCGCGCCGCCGGATAGAGCGGCTATTTCAAACCCATCTCGATACCAGCCCTTCGCGTTACTACCTCGAACTGCGCATCACCCATGCACGGCGGCTACTCATTCAAGGCAGCGATTCGATCGCCAATATCGCGCTAGCCAGCGGTTTTGTTAGTTCCACCCACTTCAGCCACTGCTTTAAAGACTACTTCGGCATCTCACCCAGCCAGGCCAGACAGCACCGCTCCAGCTAAGGAAATCAAAGCCTGTTTCAGTAGTTGGCCTGATGACTTAATTGATACAGGTTTGCAGTGTGGGTATTAAGCTTCTCTGAGACCTCAAACGTATTGTCGTAACTGGCTTTTATCTCAAAGGCCAGTTCGGTCAATTTGGTGATGTTCAAGTTTATCGCTTCGCTAACGCTCGTCTGCTGATTTGCAGCAGAAGCCACCTGAATGTTCATATCATTGATACGACTCACTGCCTCTCTGACGTGACTCATCGCACTAGAAGAGTCACGGGCTAG
The DNA here is from genome assembly GCA_036960405.1 of Halopseudomonas sp. Lineage (GTDB taxonomy): Bacteria > Pseudomonadota > Gammaproteobacteria > Pseudomonadales > Balneatricaceae > Motiliproteus. The sequence goes on from JBALWS010000068.1 coordinate 13,219, forward strand.
ATGCTCCATATTACTGCTCAGCTCCCGGCTACGCTCCATCACAACGACTGCATCTTGTGACTTTGATTGCAGGTGACGGATCATAGAACGAATCTCTTCGGTACTATCCTTGGTCCGGTTTGCCAGCTTACGAACCTCATCGGCCACGACCGAGAAGCCACGACCATGATCACCCGCTCTTGCCGCTTCAATTGCAGCATTGAGCGCCAGCAGGTTTGTCTGTTCAGAGATATCTTCTATCACGCTCAAGATAGAGCTTATTTGCTCGGCATCGCCATTCACTTCACCCACCACCCCCGTTGCCAACCCCACTTCGGCGGCCAACTCACGAAACGAATCTATCGTTTGTTGCAATATCGCCTGGCTCTCTTCACCTTGCGAGGTGGCTTCTCCGGCTGAGCTCGCGGCACTTTTTGTATTATTAGCTACCTCTTGGGCAGAGGCCGCCATCTCGGTGACCGCTGCAGCGATCATTTCAGTTTCTTCTAGCTGATGAGTGCACTTTTGGTAGTTTTCATTATCCGAGGCACAAATAATATCCATCTGCTTCTTTAAACCAGCCGACTCAGACCGCATCTGTCCCACAAATAGCTTAGAAAACTCCACCAGGCCACTAATCGTTTCAATCATAAATGCGCTGTTATCACCGTCGCCAGCCTTGTTGACTCTGGCTAGAATCGGGTAAATAACCCCCATCGTCACAACATATCGAGACAACAAAAGATGGGCTAGAACGGCGCCAAAAAACAGGCTAGCAACAGCGATGGTCAGCTTCCCAGCAATCGATGCAGCTGGAAAGATCAACAGCACTACCATCAGCGCTACCACAGGGGAAAGAGCCACCAGATACAGTTTTAAAAGAATAGAATTTTTAGTCATCGATCAATCAACCTCTACAGGGGTACATCGCTGTAATTTATTGTTATTTATTAACTTAAAGCCGTGACACTACTCTTAATTCCTTCAACTCCCTGTAGCACCCACTCAGACCGAGTTACAAAAGCTTTATGCTCACTCCATCACATCACCGCGATCGATACGCAACGATGCCAGCCCAGACTGCATAGGCGGTATCCACGGGGATTGTTTTGACCGATGGGGTCAACAGCCAGGTACTGAGAGCCAGCGGTAGACTTCAGGCCGATGGCCCACGCACGCACCTCGCCCATAACAAATAAATCCACGCCATAGAAAAACCTCATTAGTATTGCTATTAAAAAACGTTAAATCGTAAACCAGAGCCGTCATCAAGACGGTTGCAACATCTGCGCTACAAATTGCCTAACCATAAATAGCGCGTACAAAAACCCGGCCAGCAGCACCCATCGGCTGACTCAACATGACAGTTAGAACGCGTTATTCTGGCGACTTGTCCAGAGCGGAAATTAATGTATCGAGCGGTAACAACGCGCAGTGATGGCGGTTTTTATGACTAACCAAAGGTAAGAAAACGGCAACATCTTTGGTGAGTTTCGAGCTGATTACCATGGGATTATCGGCCTGCAGAACACCTTTGAGTTCTTTTTCAAATTGAAAAATATGATCGACATCTTGGTTATTACACAGCTGATCAAGCAGCGCGGCAGAAGCTTTACATATTAAGCAGCCTCGAACCTCCATCCCTATCTCGACTTGGGAATCGACACGACGCAGATCCAGAGTAATCCGGTCGCCGCAGATAGGGTTACTCTTAACCACGGTCGTCGCTTGCTGCTCCAAGCGGCAAAGCTGATCGGATGCGGCCGCTAACCCCTTGATTTTTTCACTGTAAATATTCACCTCAGAACCCTCACCCCAGAATCCTCACCGCATCGCCCACCCCGGCAATCAACTGGTCGATATCCTGCTCGTTGTTATACACACCGATGCTGGCGCGTATGGTCGTGTCACAGCCCAGCGCCTGCATCAGCAACTCAGCACAATGCGCTCCACCCCGAACCGCGACACCCCGTTCATTGAGAACATGCGACAGGTCATGTGCATGGATGCCGGGAATCTGAAACGACACCACGGGGTGACGGTCCGCCCCGCTATCGGGAGAGATCAACTGAACCTGCGGTATGTTGCTCAAGCCACGGTAAAGACGCTCTAACAGCGCATCGGTATGTTGCTCAATCTCAACCCAAGGCAGTGCCATCAGCCAATCGAGTGCGGCCGCCAGCCCTACCGCTTGTGCTATCGGCGGGGTGCCTGCTTCAAAACGGCGAGGGCCCGAGGCGTAGCTTTGTGATTCGGCCTCGACACGGTCAACCATGCCGCCGCCAGTCATATAAGGCGGCAAGTTCTGCCATCGATCACGGCGTCCCCACAGCACGCCAACCGCGTTGGGGCCGTAGCATTTATGTCCAGAAAAAGCGTAAAAATCGACCCCCAGCGCCTGCACATCGAAAGGCCCGTGCGGGGCAAATTGAGCGCCGTCCAACACCACTAGCGCCTCCACCGAACGCGCCGCAGCAACGATGCTATCGACATCGGTGATCACACCGGTAACGTTGGAGCAATGGCTCACACTGACGATACGGGTGCGTGTTGATAGCAACGCCGGCAGAGCGCTCAGATCCAAACGCCCATCGGCCTTAACAGGAATATACCGAACCACCGCACCACGCAGTTTGGCCATCTCGCGCCAGGGTAGAAGGTTACTGTGATGTTCCAGCTCGGACAGCAGTATTTCATCGCCAGGCTGCAAATCCGCTCCTAAGCAGCAGGCTAACAGGTTAAGCGCAGCAGTCGTTCCTGCGGTAAAGACCACCTCGTCCGCATCGGCAGCATTAATATAGCGAGCAGCCGTGTGCCGAGCAGATTGGTAGGCATCGGTGGCCCGATCGGCTAGACGGTATGCCCCGCGCTGAACATTGGCGCGATTGTGCAGCTCGTGCTCAACCAGCGCCTCTACCACCAACTGCGGAATCTGGGCTGTCGAGGCACTATCGAGGTAATGCAGCGGCACCGCTTCAGGCGATTCTCGAAGTATCGGGAATTGCCGACGAATGGCGTCGATATCAAAACGACTATTGGTAAGCGGCAAGCTGTTCATGATCATCAATATCTTCAAATATGGAACGGTCATTGACGCATAGCGTCACCAGTTCGGACTGCAGCCTTTGCAGTACTTGGCGGCCACCCTTATCGCCCTCAACGGCAGCCAGATGGACAAACTGCTGACGCGGCCAAAGCACCGGATTACCGCGTTTGCCGTTGTAGCTAGGCACCACCACCGAGCGTTCCCCGGTTGCTCGAAAGCGCTCGACCAAGCCACGATAAACATCGGCCGACACGAAGGGCATGTCGCCCAAGGCGATAATCAAGCTATCGTAACGCTCGCCCAACGCCGCAACGGTGGTACGCACCGACGCCGACTGCCCCTGTTGATAATCATCGTTATAGATATAGTTTAGCGCCAACCCATCCAAGGCCAATCGGACCTGCTCAGCCTGGTGCCCCAGCACCACATACACTTCTCCCACAGACGATGCGATCGCCTGCTCTGCCACCACCCGAACCATCGGTGTAGGTGGATCGCCAATTTGTTGGAGCAGCTTATTATGTTGACCCATTCGCCGTGACATCCCGGCTGCCAGGATAACAATCGCGCTGCCCATTTCTGTGGTGCACGGCGCCGGATTCACTGGTATTGAGCCTGAACAATTTGCGCCAACACCGCCAGGGCGATCTCACTCGGCGCCCGCCCTCCTAGATTCAAACCGACAGGGGCATGGATACGCGACAACTGCGAGGACAATCCTTTCTCGCTGAGCCGCTCAACACGCTGTTGGTGGGTTCGCTTACTGCCCAGTGAACCGATGTAAAAGGCGTTGCTATTGAGCGCCATTTCCAACGCAATATCATCGATCTTAGGATCATGAGTGAGGGTAACAATCGCGGTTCCAGCATCGATATCGTCAGCATCAATCGCTTCATCAGGCCAGCTATTCAACACCTGCTGATCAACAAATCGTTCATCGCGGGCGAACAGTTCACGCGGCTCGATGATGCTGACCTGATACCCTAGCAGCCGCGCCATCGGTGCCAATACCTGCGAGATATGGACGGCACCGATAATGATCAGTTTCACCGTAGGGCGAAAACAGCGGATAAATAAGCGCTGGCCATTGGATGTCAGCAGTTGGCTTTGGCCTTTATTCAGCAATGGCTGCAACGCCTCTTGCTGGGACATTATCGAGGCGGGTAGTGATACTACCTCACTAATCTTGGCCCCATCTTCTAACAGGCAACAATCGCCGTTTTCTAACGAGCTGATCAACGCAAAACGGCTGTTACTGCGGAGCAGGTCTACTGCCGCACGCAGCGTCGCCGGGTCGACATGACGCTCGATCAAGACGCTGATGCTGCCACCACAGGAGAGTCCGACATCCCAGGCCTGCTCGTTGGAAACACTAAACTCGAGCACCCGAACCCCGCCGCTATCCAATACCTCAATCGCTTCGCTGATGACCGCGCCTTCTACACAGCCACCGGATACCGAACCCATAAAATCTTGTGCTGTATTAATCACCATATAGCTGCCGACAGGTCTCGGCGAGGAGCCCCAAGTGCTAATGACCGTCGCCACAACCACCGGTTCACCCGCCTCCAACCAATGCAACGCATGCTCAAGTTCATGACTATGGGATTTAAGCGTATCCATGGACTGCACCTACTTTATATGGCTAATGAGAATCCGAAACCAAACCCTGTAGCGTTACACCAGCAACCCGCCGACGCCCATTTTCATGATATCGGTGCCTCGAACACTCAGCCCGCAAGCCAGTCGATCCAATAACCTGTCGAAGCCATTATCCCGAGGAGAACGAATACAGGTGGGCGCGCCGATAATGGGAGTCGAATCACTATACGCCAGCAGCAGCATATGGCCGGGCTCAACAGGCATACCGTAGTGCTCTATCTGGCCACCCATCTGTTTGATGCTGGCAGGAACCAAGTCATCACGATCGACGGTGGCGGTGGGACTGACGATGACGATGACGTCGCAGTGTGAATTTTTCTGCTCGGTGATGGCTTGCTGTATAGCCACAGAGGAATGGTCGCATACCGTCACGGATTCGATTGCAGCACTCACTGGCTGCAATCGTTGCTGTATTACCTGTTGGGTTTTTTCTAACTTAGGGTCCCGCTGATGACGCTTTTCGGTCTGAATCAAACCAACCTTGAGCGCCTGAAAACGCTTTACCGCAATGACATCATCGTAGCGGTTTAAGCACTGACAGATAGTCTCGACCACATGCGATGCAACCGCATAGGGGATCACTTTGACGGTAGCAACTCGCTCGCCTTTGGCGGTTCGCCGATTCGGAAGCTGGGTGGCGATCGTTACCGATTCGGCCAATAGGTTACAGCCATCGATGACGTTCTTATCGATCAACAGCAGCCCGTCATCGATCGCCCTCAAATCGACACTGCCGCTAGGCTTTAAATCGAGGTAAAGGCCGTTACCCTGCAGCGCCTCAGCAATGCGTATCGCGGCGTCGCGCTCATTGATATCGTCGTGACTCAACTCGACCGCAGCTACCGTTGGAGCACCCGCCAAAGTCAGCTTTTGAACATCTTCATAACTGATCGGACGACCTTTCGACAATTTGTATTCACCGGACGATAAGGTATGCGCCAGCAGCAATCCTTCTGATTCAGCAACCGCTACGTTTTGGAATTTCATCATCATCTCCGCCAATTGTTGTTTTGACTTATCGTTGGCTTTTTATGCGTACATCGACTCAGCAGTAGGGCTTACAGCCGATTCTTAAGTATTGAGTTCATCCGGCTACGCCTTGCAAACAAACTCCGCTTTGAGCGCCTTAACAATACCTTTGGTGCACACCTCCAGCAGAATCTCACCCTTTTCTTTACTGGCGTTTTCAGGTGAAGATAGCGTGCCGCAAGCAGGCACCCAATCAGGATTGACCGGATACACATCGTAGGGAGGAAAACTGGCAGGAGGGTGAATCACCGCCCGCTCCATCTCAACCAGCTCAGGATAGAGCGCCAACATCAACGAGGTTTCCAGCACCCCGCCGTGCTCAATGTCCCAGCCGGAAAAACCCTCAGGGTAAAGGGTTTCGATGGTCGCATCGGTGACAAAATCCCAGTAGGACAACACCACGATCTTGACGTCATCGATACCATCCCAGCGCAGCTCACGCAGGGCGATATCAACCCCTTCGATGATGAACCAGGAATTTTCAAAATGACCATTCATCAAGGCGATCTGGCGCACACCATGACGCACGTATTCCTTGATGATATCGCGCAACGCAGCAATCATCGTACTGCCATCAAGGCTTGTAGTACCGGGGAGGTGATTACCACCGCCAGATTTAGGATGCGATTTGTAACCGTAAAGAAACGGTTGCGCGACCAGGCCATTGACTTGCTCGGCGACACGCTTTGAGAACTCGGTCGGCAACAATACATCGACATGCATCGGCATGTGATGACCGTGCTGCTCCATCGAACCGATGGGAATCAGCAGCGGCGGATTACCGCTACGAACTTTCTCGTCATAGTCAGGCCAAGCCAGCTCAGCAGCAAATACGGTATCTCGTGTCATATCACACCTACCCTTATAAATGAGGAGAAAACCCAGTGCTGGGTCTGTACCACTAAGACTCATGCTAAAGCCTAGCAATAAATTTATAAAATAAATAATTCAAATGCCATCATAAGGGATAGCAATACAACGACCTTGCATCTTCCTTGCGGCAGGGTACCCCACAGCAAGGTAGCCGGCTCCATCGTCAGCCTGCCAAATTCCAGCAACTTGGCTATAAAAGCATAATATCGACGTTCACATAACGAAGGAGCAATACAACCAAGCCGGACTATTGAATATCTAAATACCTTCATTTCAACTACTCATTTCAGTTATCCACTTCCATCAGGTAGCCTAATTTGCACTACTAGAATAATACTGTCGGGTTATTGCAATGAAGAAGGCAGATTCTCATAACATAATACCTATTGGACCATCCCCTATAACAATATGGGATAATTTAAATAGGCCTCTCACAGATTTAAGAATATCGGTAATGGACAAGTGCAATTTCCGCTGTCCCTACTGCATGCCCGAAGACAGCTTTAATGATTCCTATCGCTTCTTAAAACAAGGCGAACGGCTTTCATTTGGAGAAATTAACCGTCTGGTAAGAATCTTTTCTCGGCTAGGCGTTAAAAAGGTGCGATTGACCGGTGGGGAGCCCTTATTACGCAAAGGGCTTCCCAACCTGATAAACGGCCTATCAAATATTGAGGGCATTGAAGATATCGCCCTGACCACCAACGGGGCACTACTTGGCGACCAAGCCGCAGCGCTTAAACAGGCAGGTCTTCATCGCGTCACCGTCAGTCTTGATAGCGTCGATCCTAAAATTTTTCTCCGCATGACGGGAGGAAAAGGGGCACTGAACGATGTACTAGACGGCATCAACAAAGCTCAAGAGGCCGGTCTAAAACCTATAAAGATCAATACCGTTGTTCAACGTGGTGTCAATGATAGCGCTATTATCGAGCTGCTCAAACGTTTCAGGCACTCCGGCATCATTGTACGCCTTATCGAATATATGGATGTCGGTACGTTAAACAAGTGGGCTTTCAGTAAAACCATTGCCTCGACTGATTTAGAACGGCAAATCAACGCTATTTGGCCGCTAAAATCCGTTGCTTCCAACTCTGCCGAAGAGGTTTCATCGCGGCATATCTACCAGGATGGAGGCGGCGAAATCGGTTTCATCTCTTCAATCAGCAAACCATTTTGCGGTGATTGCTCCCGAGCCAGAATATCGTCGGATGGAAAACTCTACACCTGTTTATTTTCAAATTCAGGCTTTGATCTAAAAAAATTATTACGCAGTGGATCTTCAGATTTAGAAATAGAACACACAATACGATCACGCTGGTCAAAGCGCGGTGACCGATACAGCGAAGAAAGGGCTGAGAATAAAAACACAGAGCTTTCTAACAATAGAATTGAAATGTTCCATATTGGTGGCTAATGCATAGCACCAATTAAAAATATTTATACAAAAGCGAAAAACAACATCTAAACGCATAAAAACAGAAAGTAAATTTCATTAACAAACCCACTAACTAAAATAAAAGGAAATACCTATGAAATTAATCTGGATGGCACCCGCATGTTTGATGCTTTCTACCGTCGCTCAAGCAGTCGAAGTTTCCAGTTCTGTAAACTTTACCAATGACTATCGCCTACGCGGCATCTCTCAAACCGCTGGCGATGCGGCAGTGCAGGCCAGTATGGATCTGGCTTTTGACAATGGTATTTATGGTGGACTATGGGGCAGCAACGTTGATTTTGGCGATGATGCAAACCTTGAACTCGACGCGTACGCGGGCTACGCAGGCTCTTTTACCGAAGACCTAAGCTGGGATGCCAACCTCTTCTACTACACCTTCCCTGGCTACGATGCAGCCGATCTTGACTATCTCGAAGTCGACCTAAACCTATACTACGGTGGCTTTAGACTCGAGTACGCACACAGTAATGACTACATCAACACTTCGGAAACAGGTCAGTATGCGGCGATCAACTATAGCCATGCCATCACCGAGACCGTTTCGCTCGACCTACATGCGGGTTACAACTTCGGCGATTACTGGAAAGACCTGGATATCGGTACCTACTCCGACTACTCCATCACAGTAACCGGTGCAGTCGCTGGCATGGATGTCTCGCTAGGTTACCTGTTCAACGACGTTGATAGCGGAATGGATGTCGACAACGGTCCTTTCCAAAACGACGAAACCGTACTTCTAAGCATTTCACGCAGTTTCTAATATCCCCACCCCTCCCTACCCCTTCAGAGAGGGGGTTGAGCTAATGCTCTGAAACGAACAACGCCCCGTTAATAGCAGGGCGTTTTTTATCTAACGGCATAATTTCCTAACCAGAAGGCAACGCTCACACGTGCGGGTTAAAGGCATGTCTTTTTTGGCTGTCATGCAGCCCACGCTGCAGATACTCCAGCAACCTGGCCGCTGCAGGTGCCAGTTCGGTCTGATCATAATGAAACCCAATGGTGACTTTTCCTAGTTCCGGCAACCGAGCGGTTGCATCGCTGGAAAGCAGCGAGTTCGGAGCCGTATTGATGGCCAGCGCACTGACTCCCAGTCCCGCTTGAATGGCCGATTGAATGCCCAACAGACTGGAGGTGGAGTACAGTACACGCCAAGGTATGCTGGCTTTGTTCAATG
>JBALWS010000069.1:0-22189 GCA_036960405.1 Halopseudomonas sp.
CAACACCTCTAGCGGTCGCCTCTGCTTGGCTTTGAAGCTGTAGCGGCAGTCGGCTCAGGTCGGCTAGTCGTTGCGGCAGCTGCTTCGCTTGCGAGAGCCCGCCTGCCAATTCAATGCGCTCGATCTTACAGCCCGCTTGCTGCATCCGCTCGAGGTTGGTTTGGATCAAAAACAGAATACTTTCAATTACCGCGCTATATTGCTGCGGCAGGGTTGGGCTATCGATAAATTCGCTGCTGAGATCGCTACGCCAGAACGGTGATCCCAGGCCTGAAACGGCGTTAATAAACAGCCCTGGATCGGCCGACAAGGGTTGGCGATAGCAGGCTTTGATATCGATATGGGGGTGCTGTTGTTGTAGCCAGTTCAGCGCCGCCCCAGCGCCGTTGATGGTCGCTTCGATCATCCAGCTTTGCGAATCTTGATCATCGCTGGCTAGGCTTAGTAATAGGCCTTGAGGAGGCTGTGCAGCGGTTGGTTGTGGCAAACTGGCAAAGCTTCCGGTGCCAAGGTTAACCTTCAGCGTTGTCGGAAACATCGCTCCTGAGCCATAGTGCGCGCAACCTTGATCACCGCCAACAAAGCGTCCGGGTAGCGTGATTCCAGCGATCTGTAACGCGCCCCAATCGCTGACGCAGGGGCAAGTTGGGGGGAGCCAATTGCGGTTGATACCAAACAAGTTGAGCAGCGCTGGCTGCCAGTCTAGGCTTTGATAGGCCCATAACAGCGTTCGCTGGGCGGTACTGGCGTCGACTTTGGCAGGGGCTCCGGTCAACGCCATCGCCAGATAACTGGCGAGCGGTGCCATCTGCAGGCGTCCCTGTTTGGCCGCGTCGATAACCGGTTGATGGTGCGCCAGGCACCAGCGCATCTTTCCGCCGCTGAGGTGGTGCGACGGGTGTAGCCCTGTTCGCTCTGTTAACAGCTCGATCTGCTTCTCGCTCCAGTGGCTCTCATCGCTAGCGCGGGTGTCTTGCCAGCTTATAACTGGGGTCAGTGGCTGCCCTGTATTGTTATCCCAAGCGATAAAACTGGAGCGCTGACACGCCAGCCCCCAGTATTTGAGTTGCTGTTGTTGCATCGGCTTGAGTTGCTCAACGGCTTCAGCAGCGCACTGCTGCAAGCTGGCGACCAGTTGCTCGGGGTGATGTTCGACGTGACGTGGAGCGGGGTATTGAGTATCAACAGGTCGCTGCGCCTGTGCGATGGGGTCACCTTGCTGGTTGTAGACTAACGCTCGGCTTTGACTACCTCCTTGATCGAGGACCAGAAAGAGTGGGCCGGAACCTGCACCTATGACTGGTTGGCTACGAGAGTGTGACGGTTGCTGCATTGCGCCTCCCTACTAAGTCGTAGCTTCAACTATAGCGGGGGTTGGGCAGGAAGGTTGTTTTAGCTTTCCTTAGGGGTTATCTGTCGTTTGAATACTGCACAGATTCCACTTGGACGGCCGCCGCGAAAACGGCAGCGTGGGCCTTGGCTGCTAAGCTGGAACTGTTGGCAATCGCGGCAGTTACGCTTCGGAGGCGGGGTGTTTAGCGTTTGGGGCATTAAGTATTTTTATTCCAAGACTCAGTCTAACGTCAGCTCGAGTAGCTGGTACAACTCGAATCGGTGCTGCTCAATCCAGTTAGGATCGAATGGCCCCCAACCGTTGAGCCGGTAGTAGCCGGCGTTGTTACGCACCCCATCCTGCACAAATTCGACCTCTAGTCCCAACCCCGGCAACGCTTTAATAATGTCTTGTAGGGTGCGGCGTGGCCAACCGGTCAAGCGCATTAGTTCGGGGACGCAAGGGCGCGGCAGGCTGTTAATCAGTTGTGCCACGATCAAGCGACGGGCAAAGGTCGAATTGAGCGAATCGATGGTCAGCGTGGTCATCGGCGGTGGTTATCCTTTGTCTCGGTGGGCTTTTTGGAGTCCTGCTGGTACTGCGCGTTATGGCGATCGTCATCGTACTGACCGCCGATATCAAACCGTTGATTGAGCCAGCGCAGGTAGTATTTCCATAGTACCAGTGCCGGTACCATCCATAGCATCACCGCCAGCAGGTTCATGCTGCCCTTGTGGGTCTCGGGCCCCAGTTGGGCCATCCATTCCATCAATTCAAGCTGGCGCATCAGATAAAACCAGCCGACCAACGCGGCGCAGCCGATGCCTAGCAGAATGTAATAGAGCGGATTATGGGAGGGAGACTTGGTCGGTTTGTTCATGGCTAATAGGTCATCGAAACAGATTATCGGTAAAGGTGGATTCTTAAACTAGGCAAAAAGGGTTCGGGATCGATGCGGCTGTCGCTGCGAATCTGGCGTTGTCGTTCAGACTGTGGGGTTAGGCTAGGGCTGTTGTGATCCGGGAACGGTTGCTCGGGATCATACGCGAACAACAGCGGTAGTGACAGATTCATCGCTTGGCGCTGGGGTGTGCTGTGATAGCGCAAATTGGCACGTATTAATGGCGCTTGGTGTTGGATCTGGGCGAGTGGGGTATCCGCCTGAAGATGGTTGAGCTTGTCCCACTGCCATTGCACATGGGATTTATCGGTACCCATTCGCTGCAGCTTTTGCTGTGCTTGCTGCACGCTGATGCGCTTGATGCTGCGACCACTGGTGTACCAGTTGAAACCGACTCGCTGGGGCTGGCGCTCGGCAACCGGGATCAGCCGGTAACACTGTTTCAGGTGCAGGCGCGCCAAGCCTGTGTGTCCCAACGCATCGCGCAGTGAATGTGGACGCTGGGTTAAAGGCTCTAGCAGGGTTTTTGGCTCCGTTTTGAGCTCGCTGAGGGCCAGTCGAAAAGCAGTTTTAGCCAGGTTGGCCTGTTCGGCAGCGGTTAGCAGTGCGGGATTGGCTGCGATCAAACCGTGACAACTTCGCGTCCGCCGACCATCACCGCCGTCTTGATGCCACAGGTCACAATAGAGCTCGATCGCCTTTTGACGCGGATCTTGCTCGTTGGCCAGTTCTTGATCGCTCAGCGGTACCCACAGCGGTAGCGTTGATCGGCGAAGCTGCTCGGCTAGCGTCGACAGTGCTTCGAGTAGTGCGTCAAAACGAAGCACCAATTCGGTATGAGGGTAGGCTGGGGCGCTCAAAACATAGCCTCTTGGTCGTTTTGCTGGCGTTCGATACGGCGCTTGAGGGCTTGTTGTTCGAGGATGTGGCGGGCGATCAGGTCACGGCCGACTTCGCTGAGGTTAACGAACGTCAATCCGACTCGCTGGTGGCCATCGGCCTGATCCAAGCAATATACCACCCGCGCTAGGCTTTGCAGCGCATAGCCGCCAGGGAGCAGCCGAATCCGTACCGCGCCGATACTGCCGGTCGTGACGGGTTGTTGGATCTGTAACGACAAGCCCCCTTCGCTAAGCGTTATCGACTGCAGCGAGTTGGTCGAATCATTGGCTCCGGCTTGCAGCGCCAAACGCTCCAACTTTCTATTCAATAGCTGCAGTGCACTGGCCAGCACGGTATTGGTTTCGGTCAGCTTGAACAGTTGGTGCTGTAGCTCATTATCGAGTTGCTGCAGGTCGGACAGTAAGTCGAACTGCGACGAGGGCTCGAAGCAGCTGTCGAGATCGGTAGCGGTGTTACCTTCTGCTAATAGAGTGAATTCGACCAGCGCCTGGTCTTCAATACGGAAACTTTGGCGGCGGTCGTTATCGTTAACGTCGGTCATAGGCGCATACTAGTTCTTGAGATCATCCCAATATATCAGAAAAATCATTCAATTGAGCTTGGCGGGCTAGGGGGTTGGGGGCGGTTATGGTTTAATGCGGCCCATGTTTAGACCTCTATCTTTGTATATCGGCTGGCGCTATACCGGTGCCAAACGCCGCAATAATTTCATCTCCTTCATTTCGTTGGTGTCGACGCTGGGGCTGACCCTCGGTGTGGCGGTGCTGATCTTAGTCTTATCGGTGATGAACGGATTTGACCGTGAGCTGCGTCAGCGGATTCTCGGCATGGTGCCGCACGCTACGTTGTCAGGCTACCAGGAGCCGATCAGCGATTGGCCGGACTTGATCGAACGAATCAGCCAGCACGATAAGGTCGAAGGTGCCGCCCCCTATATAGAAGCACAGGGGATGCTGACCAATCGTGGCCAGGTGCACGGCACGCTGGTTTACGGTATCGATCCCGAATATGAGCAGCGGGTTTCGATCATTGGCAACCACATGAAATACGGTGAGATCGACGCCCTGCAGCCCGGCGAGTTCGGCATCGTGCTGGGCGATATTCTTGCCCGAATGCTCGGTGCTAGGCTTGGTGACAAAGTGACGTTGGTATTGCCGGAAGCCTCGATATCGGTGGCCGGTGTTTTCCCACGGCTGAAACGCTTTACTGTGGTGGGTGTTTTTAAGGTGGGGGCTGAGCTGGACGCGTCGATGGCGTATATCCATCTGCAGGATGCCGCCAAGATCAAACGTATCAACGATGGCGTCGAAGGGATCCGATTGAAGCTCGACAACCTGTTCGACGCGCCGACCGAAGTGCGCCGCATTGCTGCCGAAGAGGGGAGTGGCCTCCGTGCCAGCGATTGGACTCGGACCCACGGCAATCTGTTTCAAGCGATCCAGTTGGAGAAGAAGATGATCGGCCTGTTGCTGTTCATCATCATCGCAGTGGCCGCGTTTAATATTGTCTCGACCCTGATTATGGTGGTGACCGACAAGCGAGCAGATATCGCCATCCTGCGGACCATGGGCGTGTCGTCGGGAACTATCATGCGTACGTTCATCATTCAGGGTGGGGTGATCGGCAGCTTTGGTACCCTGGTCGGCACCGCTCTTGGAGTGTTGCTAGCGCTAACCGTGACCGATCTGGTGGCCTGGGTTGAACAGTTGTTTAACTTCCAAATTCTCAGCGCCGAAGTCTATTTTATCAGTTACTTGCCTTCCCAGTTACGTTGGGATGATGTCATTACCATCTGCTTGAGTTCGTTAGCGATCAGTCTGCTAGCGACTATCTATCCGGCCTATCGGGCGGCTCAGACCAAGCCTGCGGAGGCGTTGCGTTATGAGTAACTCGGCTAGCCAGACGGTACTTCGCTGCCGCAATATCAGCAAATATTACAGCGAAGCCGACAGCAAGTTAACGGTACTGGATCAGTTGGAGTTTGAGGTCAAGGCTGGTGAACGTGTGGCGATTATCGGTAGCTCGGGTTCGGGTAAGAGCACTCTGCTCAATATCCTCAGTGGCCTGGATGACCCCAGTGACGGTGAAGTGCAGCTGTTGCAGCAACCGCTAACCGGGCTCAGTGAAAACAAACGTGCGGCGTTGCGAAATCAAGCGTTGGGTTTCGTCTACCAGTTTCACCACTTGCTGGCCGAGTTCAGCGCGTTGGAGAACGTGGCGATGCCGCTACTGATCAACAAAACGCCGCTGGATCAGGTGGAGCAGCGTGCACGCGCTATTCTTGAACGAGTCGGGTTGGGCCAGCGGCTTGACCATAAACCAGCCCAGCTTAGTGGTGGTGAGAGGCAACGGGTGGCTATCGCTCGAGCGCTGGTAGCTGAACCGGCCACCGTACTGATGGATGAACCAACCGGTAATCTTGATCGGCATACCGCCGAAGAGATTCAAACGTTGATGCTCGAACTTAATCGCTCGCTCAATATCGCCTTTGTCGTGGTCACCCACGATGCAGATCTGGCATCGCAGATGGATAGAATGCTCAAGCTCGAGGACGGTCGGTTACACCCCTGCTGAGCAGTATCTCGCCGCACTTTACCAGCGCCGAAAACCGCAGGTATCGATATGAAACCTTAGTCCGGAGTAAAGCCCAAGTCCCATTTTGTGGCTGGGCCCTATTTGACGATGGATCTCCAGCAGTTTCTGGTGCAGTAGTTTCCGCTCGATAGTCTTTTCAGGTACCAGATCCATGGCACAGAAATTCAGGTGTTTGCTGCTTTTAGCTCCACCTGATATCGCGTTATATTCCTCAGATCGCTCACCCGAAACCGGAACCAAGTCACCGATAACTGGAATGATCTGTTGCTCGATCAGCTTTACTGTTCGGATCATGTTGTCCCAGTTCTTCTTGTTGGGCAGCACAAAGACCGATTTTTGATTGAGGCGCCAATCGGTTCCTTGCAGCAATACCAGATACTGCGGCAATTCACCTTTAACCCCATTTGTTTTGAAATAATCACGAATTTCGAACACCTTATCCGACGCTTGGTTGATCAACATCCAGCCGTGGAAAGCATCTCTGGTCGGGACTTTGTAGCCGTTTACTTCGACCACCAGCTTATCCAAAGAGAGATCGAGCTGGGTTTCATACAGCGAAGGTATTTTGGCGTAGCTCAGGTTGCTGATCAGCAGTCCCGTTAGCAAACACAACAGTGGTTTCATGATTAGACTCCGAACTGGTCGTTAGTCTGTAATCATAGAATCGATCGGTTGAGTGTGCGCAGGCAAGGGTAGGTTTGGCAATTCTTGTTGCAAGCGTATTGCTGGACTGAATCAGAAGCTCTTTAATGGAAAGGCGTTATTAGCCTTTGTCTTGGTTGTTCTGCTGCCGACTCTGCTTACGAATCTGCCAGTTTTTGCCGACTCGCCAAGCCCATAACCAGCGTACGCTGAAATAACTCAATACCGAAAAAAAGACCCCGCAAACCAGCGAACCAAACAGCAACGGCCACCAGATTCGAGATAGTTGACTAGTGATCCATTCTACCGTCATGGTGAATTCAAGATCCTGAGTTGAATCGCCGAGCAGCCAAGAGCCAACCAGATAGGCGAAGTAAAAAATCGGCGGCATGGTCAGAGGGTTGGTGATCCATACTAAACCAACCGAGATCGGCAAGTTGCTGTGGACCAATATCGCCAGTACAGAGGCCACCAACATCTGCATTGGGATCGGTAAAAACGCACAAAAAATACCGACAAGAAAGGCCAGTGATACCGAGTTTCGGTTTAGGTGCCACAGGTTGGGATTATGCAGCGCACCGCCCAAGCGACTCAGGCTTGGATGAGCCTTAATCTTGGCTTCGTTGGGCATGTATCGCTTGATAATTCTACGCGGCATTAAAGGCAAATCCAGCGAACGAGTGATGGGCTAAACTACTGAAAGATTATGCCTCTAATCGTTATTTAAGCCAACCGGAGATCATGGATGATCCGCTTTTGTTTGGCCTTGGCTTGTGTTGCGTTCTGGCCGACTTTACCCGCTCCAATCTGGTTGATGGCAGTGCCATTAACAGTATGGTTGATGCATGCTGTTAAGCCTTTGCGTGGCTGGTTGCCGGTTGTGTTCGGGCTGACATGGGGGCTGGCTTCAGGGAGTTGGCTATTGGCTCATCAACTACCTGACAGCTGGCAGGGTGACGACTTGTTGGCCGTTGGCACGGTGGTGGGCTTGCCTGAGCGTCAACAGGGGCGTTGCCGGTTTGACTTGGCATTAGACCAATTGGTTAATCACCACAACGACAAAACGCCGCAGCTGCTCCCAAGAACCATCAGGTTGAGTTGGTATCGATGCGAGCAGCTTCCTCAACCTGCCCAACGCTGGCAGTTTAAGGTTCGTCTTAAGCGACCTCATGGTTTTGTAAATCCGGGTGGTTTCGATTACCCACTGTATCTGCTTAGCCGTGGTATTGATGCCAGTGGTTATATCAGAGACAGTGCGCTTGCAGATAAACCCAAGCAGCTAGAAGATGCCTTGATCACAGGCTGGGTAGATCGCTGGCGATTGACTACCGTTGAAATGCTCGGGCAGGCTCAAATACCCACTCGATCGCAGGCTCTGTTGGCTGCATTGCTGGTGGGTGATAAACGTGGTTTAGACGAAGATACTTGGACCACGCTTCGCGATACCGGTACGGCTCATCTTTTTGTTATCAGCGGTCTGCATATCGGTATGTTGGCTGGCGTCTGTTTTGGCCTGATGTTTGGTTTGGGGCGCTTATGGCCAGCTTGGAACTACCGGCGTCGCATCAGTGCAGCGGCTATCAGCGCTATCATAGGGGCCGGCGGTTATGCATTGCTGGCGGGGTTTAGCCTCCCTAGCCAGCGAGCTTGGGTGATGATCTGTGCGGTAATGTTGAGCCTGATCGGGTTTAGAGCAATGACGCCAAGCCAGCGACTGTGGTTGGCCGCAACCGCGGTGTTGTTAATCGAACCTCTGGCTGTCAGGCAACCAGGGTTCTGGTTGTCGTTCGGCGCTTGCTCGGTACTGGTTTATGCCTTTGCCGGTCACCTCGGCCGCGTTCACTATACCCGTCAGCTTATCTGGGCCCAGCTTGCGATTGCGATAGGATTGACCCCTTGGCTGCTGTTTCAGTTTCAACAGTGGCCTGCGCAGGCACCGCTGATCAACTTGTTGGCGATCCCGCTGGCCACGTTGTTGTTACCATTAGCCTTGGTTGGGTTGTTATTGATGAGCATTTCGCCCGCGGTCAGTCAACCCATACTGCTGTGGCTGGCACAGCTGTTGGAGTGGGGTTGGCAGGCGCTGGAGTGGAGCCAACAGCAGTGGTCGCCTCTGACGGCGAGTGGACCGGTTCCGATATGGGTGGTGATATTGGCGTTATTCGGAGCGATGTTGATGCTTATGCCTCGCTCGATACCGGGGCGATGGTTGGGGTTGCTGCTTTGGCTACCATTGCTGTTGCCGCTGCCAAGCGTGCCCGAGAAGGGGGGCTATAGAGTAACGGTTTTAGATGTTGGACAGGGCTTGGCGGTGTTGATTGAAACTCATCAACACCGGATGCTTTACGATTCAGGCCCCCGATATCGTTCAGGTTTCAACGCTGCCGAGGCGGCTATTATCCCTTACCTGTCTCGTCGAGGAATTCGTCAGCTAGACCAGTTATTGATAAGCCATGCTGATATTGACCACGCCGGCGGGCAAGCGGTTTTGGAATCACGGTTAGTCATCGATCAGACATCAACGGGGAGTGACAAGATCACAGCCGATCATTTGTGTCGAGCAGGGCAGGCATGGCAATGGGATGGGGTCAACTTTGAAATATTGCACCCCGATGATGCCGCTATCAATAGCGAAAATAACCGCTCTTGCGTGCTAAAAATCGACAACGGTCGACACGCACTGCTGTTAACGGGTGATATTGAAGCGGAGATAGAACACCTGCTGATTAAGCATCTTGGTGGGAAGTTACAGGCCAATACGCTGCTCGCGGCACATCATGGCAGTCGTAGCTCAAGCAGCGACGTCTTTCTACAACGGGTAGCTCCAGAGCGAGTGTTGATCAGTAGTGGTTGGCGAAATCGATTTGGCCATCCGCATCCAGAAGTCGTGCAACGAATAGAAGCTCGGCAGCTAGCGCTGTTCAATACCGCGACTCAAGGGGCGGTTGAACTCAATATATTGACGGGGGGGCAGGCAGAGGTGGCGCTGGGGGTTGATAGTCTATGGGGGTATTGGCACTGATGAATATTTTGCCAGTTAACGAGACGATCGCTAACTGACAAAACTATGGATGATGGAGGTGCTCAACTATAGGAGATGTCGGAACTGGTTAAGCCGTTCTTTTCGATAATTTCTCTAAGCAGCTTCAACGCATCGACCTGGATTTGACGTACCCGCTCGCGGGTTAGTCCTACCTCTTGTCCGACCTGCTCCAATGTTCCCATCTCGTGGTTATTGAGGCCAAAACGGCGCTGCAGAATTTCTCTGTGCTTGGGTGGCAGCATTTCCAGCCAGTCCCCCAAGCGCCCCATCAGGTTGGTGTTTTGCATCCAGTTTTCTGGGTTTTCGGTGTTCGGATCCGCCAAGAACTCTTGCAGTGAAGTGTTCTTCTCAGAACCGATCATAACGTCCATGGAGGTAGTTGTTTCTTTAAATCCCATCACCGTTTTGACTTTAGCAACCGGTTTATTGGTCCACTCGGCAATATCTTCCATCGATGGATCGTGGATCAACCTCTGTGTCAGTTCGCGCTCTGCTTTGAGGCAGCTATTGAGTTCCTTGGTGATGTGAACCGGAAGACGAATAGTGCGGGCCTGGTTCATTATTCCACGCTCGATATTCTGCCTGATCCACCAGGTTGCGTAGGTTGAAAAACGGAATCCACGATCGGGATCAAACTTTTCTACCGCCCGAATCAACCCGAGGTTACCTTCCTCGACCAGATCGAGCAGCGATAAGCCCCGGTGTAGATAACGTCGAGCAATTTTTACTACTAGCCGCAAATTGCTTTCGATCATCCGCTGCTTGGCTTTCATATCGCCCTGTTGGTAGCGACGGGTAAACGCTACCTCCTCTTCAGCGGTTAACAACTTGGCGATACCGATTTCGTTCAGATAGATCTGGGTTGCGTCCAAACTACCCGAACTCGACTTGCTCCAATCGGTCTTCTGATAACTGCTGCGCTGTGCTGCCCGTTTGCCATTTAAATCAATCGTCTCGGCTTTGATTGCTTCTGATACGGCCATGTATGATCCTTATAATCTAATCCAAGCTTGTATCGGCTGGGCGAATAACAACCAATTAAAATGGTATGAGATAAGGCTAATAATAGTCAGCAATTGCGATAACGCAACAATCAAGATGAAAAAAATTCACCGAAGAAACTGCATGGGTATATATATTTCATGGTATTGAAGTCACTGATTGCTATGGGTTAAAGCCGTGAGTAAACCGACGGTTGCTGCAGCTTGAAAAAAAGCTGAATCTGTCATCGGCTATCGGAAGGTTCATTCTTTGCTGCAGAATGTTTGCGCACCTGCAGGCGGCCAGCGACCGCTTGTTGCACCTCTGGAGTTAAGGCGCTGGCGTCGGCGCCTTCGGGTACACGTATGCGAACTTCGGGGTGAGCGAAGTCGATACCTGCATCGTGCAGCGCATCGCGTACCCTTCTATAGGCTTCGCGGCGGATGACCCATTGTTCACCGGGTTTGGTGGTAAATTTCATTCGTACAATCAATGCGGATTCTTCCATCCTGGTCATGCCTTGAGATTTTAACGGCAGTAACATGTTGGGCCCTAGCTCCTCATCATCGAACATCTGTTGGCCCACTTTCTTGACCACCTTACGAACTTTTTCGATATCGGTATCGTAGGGTAGTCGCATATCGAGTTTCATCGTGACCCAGTCCCGACTGAGGTTTTTAACCGTCTCGATACTGCCGTAAGGTACCGTTTGTACCGCGCCTAGGTGATGGCGCAGTTGCATTGAACGGATAGAGATCTGTTCGACCGTACCTTTAAGCGTACCGGTTTCGATATATTCGCCACGCCGAAAGGCATCGTCCCAGAGAAAGAATATTCCTGATATCACATCTTGTACCAATTTCTGTGAACCAAACCCGACAGCGATGCCAACAACCCCGGCTCCAGCGACGAGTGGGGCTATCTGAATTCCCAGCGAGTGCAAAATAGACAGGATGACGGTGACCAGCAGTAACACCAGCAAGAAACTTCGTAGTAAAGGCAGCAACGTTTCGGTTCGGGTCGCGCCGGCACCACCACCTTCGCCATCCAAACTGTCCTCATCTTGAACGGGGGGGGCGGGTAAGTTTCGCTCGATCAGCGAGTAGATCAGCTCCCAGGAGATATAGGCGATCAATACGATCACGGTTATGTCGATGGCGGTGGCTAGCAATCGTTGGCCGGGTGCGCTGTCAAGCAATGCTAGCGAGCCCCCTCCCCAAGCTTCAGAGACGGCGATCAATGCTATAAATACCAGAATCATCCGAAAGCTGCCGTGCAACAGGGAGATAAAGCGATCGCTGCGTTGTTTAAAACTCCGGCTTTGGAGCCAAGGTAAGGCAACGAGTTGACTAAGCAGGGCGTATAACAAGCAATCGGCTATGGGGAAAAATAGGGTGATCCACCAACTCAGTGAGACTTTTTCAGCTTGCGATTGATTACCAACAAAACTGTGAAAACCCCAGATTGCCCAGAGCATAAATAGCCATGCCGTGACGATTAAAGGCCAGGTCTGGCTGACAACGCTTGCTAGTGCACTCTGCGGTGAATTGGACGAGTGAGCAAACATCTGGGTGATAGTCAGCCTGTTACGCCATAACGCGAACACAATCGCCACGTTGATAGCAGCACCCGCTAGTACCAGAATCGCTTGGTTGAGAGGAGCCGGGTAACCCAACGAGTAGAGCAGTTGAATCGAATAATTGATCATAAAATAGGCGATAAAGAAAGCTACCACCCCGCGATGAATTTTAATGGCATTACTGCATTCCATGGGCAGCGCTCGGATCCCTCTGGCGTAGGGAGCAAACAGGGCTCTTGATAACGCGGCGGCTATACGAACCAGCGTGATGGTACTGATCAGTGCTAACAGCGTTAACCGAGTGGGGTGTCCATCGGGGTAAGAAAATAGTGGCACCAGGATGGCAGCGATAAAGAAAATGCCGATACTAATGACATCTATCAAGGTTCTGATGATGCTCAAACAGAGCGCGCTACCCCAACCGAATGAGGTTTGGAGGTTTATTTTATTGCCCAATCGGTGTAGCTGGTATCCCAGTAGTCGCTCTGCTAGGTAGCCGCCTAGCAGCATCATTAGTGCTAGTCCTAGAAAACCGATTAGTCCGCCGCTGTCTGTTATGACCGCTTCTGAGATCTCGGTAAAGCGATCGCCTGCATCTTGGTATGCATCGTTAAAGCGCGTTATCTGTTGCTGTAGCTGGCCAGAATAATGTTCAACCCGAGAGAGCATCGAACGTGGTGATTGTGGGCTTTGCTGCTTGTCGAGAAGTTCAAGCAGCATTGCTCGTGCTTCCGTATCACTCAATGGGGCGACTTGCTCCTGAGCCGAGGAGGGGTTCTGGGCGGTTGCAGTTAATGGAGCAAATATCAAAATACAAAGGGTAAAAAGTCGGAACCAAGACTGAACAGTCCGTGGCAGCAAAGGAGTTTTTGAGTCCACAAGTATTCCTATCGTATTGTAATTTACTCAAATAGTAGTCGTTGGTTGGACTTTTAGCTTGAGGATCAAGAAGTCCGTATCAGTTATTAGCGATAGGGGTTAATCCGGAAATTTGTGAGGCTTGTCGTAAAGATGTGAGAGAAGGATGCAAGGATGAAAATTTTAACGAGGGTGCTTGTTGGAGTTAAGCGACTGAACTACTTTGAAGCTATCGTTTTTTTATCTAGTTCCAATCTAATGAGAGATCAATTATGAATCGATTATTTGCAGTGGTATTGGCCACTCTTGTGCTAGCTGTGACCGGTTGCGCCTCCGTAACGCAAGATATTAAAGTCCAGGCGGAGAGCGATCCCAAAGTTAGTATTTCAGGGTATAAAAGCTATGCTTGGCTTGGTGCTGCAGCAATCGTGTTTGATGATGCTGGGCGATGGGAACCACCACAATACGACGTGGATGCCGAACTTAAATTCTATATCGACAGAGAGCTAAGAAAGCGAGGAATGACCGAAAGTTCATCCAATCCAGATTTGGCTATTGCCTTTGCTGCTGGGATTGATATGGACGATTTCGAATTTATTAAAGACCCCGACAGTCAACTTGAAAGTCTCCAAAATATCCCTAAAGGAGCATTAGTCATTGCTTTGGTTGATGTAAGAACGGGTGATCCCGTTTGGGTTGGGGTAGCGGAAGGGAACTTAAAAGAGAATGTTGATATTAAAACCTCAAAGGAGCGGCTCAATTACGCCGTCACTGAGATGTTTAAAAAATTGCCAAAATGAACTTGAAATCGTAACAAGGTCCTTATAGATGAAAAAATATCTGTTAGCAGTATGGCTAATCAGTTCACTTGTTAGTGCTGATACATTGGAACTCAATAACGGCAAAACCTTTGAAGGTAAGCTGGTCGGTAAAGATGGCGACAGTATTCAATTCGAATCAGACGGCATCGCCATGACTTTCAACGCGTCCGATGTGAAAAATTTGTCTATGGGTTCGACTGCTGCCGCACCCAGTGCTGCTCCGGCTGCTAACGATAGCGCCTCGGGTGAAAAGCCAGAGGTCCCCGCAGGTACGCGTCTTGTTGTAAAGCTAGGCCAGCCTCTTGATACTAATAGAGTGAAGGAGGGGCATAAATTCACCGCAGCACTCGAGTCGGCCATTGTTATCGACGGCGTGACTATAGCGTCATCTGGGACGGCCGTTTATGGTGTCATTCATGAAAGCAAATCGTCTGGACGGTTGGTTGGCCAGTCTTCGATGCTGCTGTCACTGACCGATATTAAAGTCGATGATCAGATGAAGTCGATCAAAACTTCCGGCATTCAAGCGGTGAGCGAAAATACAGCAAAAAATACAGCAGGAAAAACCGCAAGGGCGGCTGTTATTGGAGGGTTGGCTGATGGTAAGAGTGGAGCCAGGACCGGGGCCAAGGTTGGCGGCGCCGCATCTATATTATCTCGAGGCGAGCAGGTGGTGATTCCTGCAGGGACCTTGTTTGAGTTCACCTTGGCTGAAAACGTAAAACTGTAAGTTGGTATTTTTTTGTTGTTTGAAGTTTGCGTTTGGTTCAAACCAGCGGACTGACGATTGAGCCGCAAGTCCGGCAACGATTTAACTCAGTAGATTTTCTGTATGCAGCACTACCAAGGAAGCTGTCATTGTAACGCGATAACCTTCGCTTTCGACGCCGACCCGATAGAGAAAGGGTTGCGCTGTAACTGTTCGATCTGTGTTCGTAAGGGAGCGTTGATGTCTCCTTTTGTGTTGCATTCGGATCAACTCAAGATCGATGCTAAGGAGGGAGCGTTGGGGCAATATCAGTTTGGTTCACAAGTGGCCAAACATTATTTTTGTAATCACTGCGGTATCTATACTTTTCACGAGACCATGCGTGCGCCAGGGAGTTACCGGGTTAACCTGGGCTGCATCGAAGGTATTGATGCGAGTACTCTTAGTTATGACCTGTTCGACGGCCGTAAGCTGATCTGAGCTCGCTAGAGTAAAACTCAAATAAACGCCAAGTGACGAACTTCTTTTACCGTAATTGTCACAGAAACTAATACTGCGCTAGTACTTGGTTTTAGCTATTAAAATGATAGTTAATGCTGTATTAAGTATATGCTAAATCAGTGTTTTTCGACTATTTCAAGATTAAATACTGAGCTGTTGAGGGAGCGCCGTTGTGGCAAAAGGATTACATGGGCACCAGTTGCGCCATCAAGGGCTGAACATGTTTGGCAAAGACCTGACGCGTCGCTCTGGGTCGAGCTGCGAGCTATGCGAAACATCTGGCGTCAAATTGTCTATTCATGAAGTGTCGCCAGTACCGGCCGAACCCGATTATGGGCACTGCGCTTTTCTATGTGAGCGCTGCATCGAGCAGTTGGAATACCCTAAGCGGCGTGACCCCGATTACTGGCATTTTCTGTCAAAACAGGTCTGGCATGAGGTGCCAGCTGTTCAGGTGTTAGCGGTGTGGATGTGCCGTCAACTTGCCGCTGATCACGCTTGGGCATCCGAGTTACTCGAGCAGTTGTACCTTTCCCCCGAGGTCGATGAGTGGTTGAGCCAACTCGAGCAGTTGCGTTGACTGCATCGATTCCCACATTACCTCTTTCTAGACTGCTAGCTAAGCGGTATTGGATTTTCGATCTGGATGGCACGCTAACGCAGCCCCTGCACGATTTCCCCGCTATGCGTTTAGAGTTGGGCGTACCCGGCGGGGTTGGCATTCTGGAGCACTTAGAGTGCCAGCCAGAGCCATTACGAAGTCAGCTTGATGCCAGGTTGACCGAGATTGAATTCGACGTTGCCCGCCGAGCGGAGCCGATGCCGTTCGCACAAGCGCTTATCAATGAGCTTAGCAAGCGGGGTGTAGAGCTGGCGATCCTGACCCGTAATCAGCGCCAGTGTGTTGATATCGTGTTGCAGCGGCTCAAGTTGCAACACTGTTTTCCTGCCGATCAAATCATCGCTTGCGAATGCGCTGAGCCCAAACCTTCACCCGCAGGTATTGAGCGTTTGCTGCATCTGTGGCAGAGCGATCGAGCAGATTGTGTCATCGTTGGCGACTACCTCTACGACCTCGAAGCGGGGCGTGCTGCGGGTATCAGCACGGTACACTTTAATCCTGACTCAGCGCAGCGTTGGCCGGACCAGACCGATCTGGAAATCAATAGCTTCGAGCCACTGCTTACTGCGTTGCGCGGCTGATCGAGTAGCCTCGTTGCCGCAGTAACTGCTGTATCCCTTTTTCTGAACCAAAATGTGCCGCCCCGACCGCAAAGAACAGCTGTTGATGGAGATGCTGTTTGAGTTGGCGGTCAATCTGCTCGCTCATATAACGATTGCGTTCGGTGATCAGTAGTCGCTCAATCTTCTGCTGCAGCTTGTCGCTAACCGGTAGTTGTTGATCCAGCAAGGCATTGAGCTGGTCGGGATCGCCACTGCGATACGCTTTGTAGGTTTCATCCATCCATGATTCTCCTTGAGTCATCGACTGCTCCATCGCCTCGAGTATCGCATCGAGCATCATCATCTGTTCGTTCCAGCTAAGGCTGTCAAAAACACGAGTTTGCTGCTGTGGAGTTTCTAATGCGCCGGTGGTTTTGCCTGTTGTCTTAGCCCGTTGATACAACTGCTGATCCATCGCCGGGTTGGCGCCGAAGCGTAACTGGTCTTCGAGTAACGACAAGGTGATGGCCAATGCCCAGGGCTTGAGTCGTTCAAAGGGCTGTATAGTTAGCCTCGGAGCCGTTTGGGCCAGTAAACGATTGATACGTTGCTGACGTTGTTTGCTGAGAATTCGCGACAATTGCTGACCGGCCGGTAACTGCAGCAACTTTGCTGTTGTAGCGATCGTAGCGGCGTCGAGTTCGAGCTCGCCGTAGTAACGATCAGAGTGCTCGAAGGCCTGTTGCACGCTAGCGTGAAGCCGGTTCAGCTCAGGGTGGCCACTATGGATGGTGCCAAATAGGTAGCTAGACCTAGAGCCATTTTCGATCACCCATAGGTAGGGGCGCGGGTCACCTGCGTTGGCAAAGCTGGCCCCTAACAGCAACAATAGCAGCCATATCTGAGCAGGTAAGATTCTCAAGGTCGCAGCAAAGGTCATAGGTTTGACTCGATTAAGAGGTTATTTGTAGCGCAGTTGCTGGTATTGGCGTTCGGACGTTGCAATGCGATCTCGGTATAGTTGACTAACCGGTGGAACGGGGTCAACAGTATTAACCTTAATCCTGATTCGGTGTTAGATAGCTGGTTTTAACTGAACCGATAAAAGCCTCTACGCGCTCAATTAAACGGAGCGATATCAAAATCTAAATCGGTACTGTTGATCCAATCGATAAATTTATCCGCTGGCAGCGGTGGGCTGAACAGGAAACCTTGACCCATCGGGCAGTGATGCTCGAGCAGAAAATCTAGCTGTTCTTGAGTCTCGATCCCCTCGGCAATAACATTTAAGCCTAAGCCTCTGGCCATCAAAATAATGGCCTTAACGATGGCCGCATCTTCGCGGTCCACCAATACGTCGCGGACAAAGCCCCGATCGATTTTCAAACTATTGAGTGGAAAGCGCTTGAGGTATTGCAAATTAGAGTAGCCGGTACCGAAATCATCGATGCTGATTTCAACACCGAGCCGGCGCAGTTGGGTCATCGTTTTGACCGCAGAAGAGCCGTCTTCTACCACCATACTTTCGGTGATTTCCAATTCCAGCGCATCGGCGGGCAGGCCCGTTTGTTCGAGGACTCGGCTAATATCGTCGACAAGGTCGGCTTTACTAAACTGCCGTGCGGACAGGTTGACCGCGACACGGAGGTGCGACAGTCCTTGCAGGTGCCAGGCTTTGGTCTGCCGGCAGGCTTCTTCTAACACCCATTTCCCCAACGGGATGATTAACCCGCTTTCTTCGGCGACCGGAATAAACTCTAGCGGGGAGATGAGGCCGCTATCTGGATGGTTCCAGCGGATAAGTGCTTCCATCCCCAATACTCGGCGGCTATGTAGCTCCAATTTGGGTTGGTAGTAAAGCACGAACTGGTTTTTTTCTAAGGCTTCGCGAATCTGATTTTCCAGCATCAACCTCGAAGAGGCTCGCTCTTGCAGCTTGGCGGTAAAATAATGGAATGCATTGCGGCCTTGTTCCTTAGCTTGGTACATTGCCATATCGGCGTGTTTAATCAAGGTCTCGGCGTCTTCACCATCATCTGGATAAAGTGCGATCCCGATACTGGCTCCAACATGCAACTGCTGACCGGCTAGATTAATCGGTTCATTGATCCGCTTGAGCATCCGTTCAACCAGGGTTGTGGTGCTGCCGATCTGGACCAGTTCCGAGATAATGACTGTGAACTCATCTCCCCCCAAGCGTGTGACGGTATCGTTTTCGCGCACCTCTCCCACCAAGCGCTCGGCGATAACCTTTAATAGTTCGTCGCCCACGCTGTGTCCGAAAGAATCGTTAACATACTTGAACCGATCCAAGTCTAAGAACAATAGAGCTAAACGGTTCTTGTGACGATTAGCCGCAGTGATCTCGTGGCGTAACCGGTCATGAAATAATGCACGATTGGGTAGTGAGGTAAGTGGGTCGTAATAGGCGATACGCTCGAGGTTTTTTTCTGCTTTCTTGATATTGCTGATATCAGAGAACACTCCAATATACTGACGTTCCGCGTCGTCATGTTCACCAACACGGTTGATGGAAACCCATGACGGAAAGATATTGCCATCTTTTTTCCGGTTCCAGATCTCGCCACCCCAGCTGCCGTTTTGATCCAACTGATTCCAGAGCTGTTGATAGAACGCCTTATCGTGATGATCAGAACGATACAAACGCGGTGTCTGCCCCAGGGCCTCATAGCGGCTGAAGCCGGTAATTCGGCAAAAAGCGCCGTTAACTTCAATGATTTCTGTCTTCGCATTGGTGATGACAACGGCGTCACTGGTGTGATCGATGACCAATTTTGATAGCCGGAGCTGGTTGATCAGTTGACTGCGTTCAGTAATATCTTGGAACAGCGTTAAAAAACGCGTGCCATCGGGTGTTTGTAGTTCAGACCGGAAACAGCGCCAGAGGCACTCATTCCCCAAGTCGTCATCGACCTGAGCATTCTGACCGTATTGAATCGTTGTCGAGTGCAGCAGGTCGGTAACTGATCTGGGCAGTTGTGATGATTGAGTAGTTGTATCTGGCAGCCCTGCCATCTGTCGAAGGGAGCGATTGATATCCGTTATCGTGCCATTGGCGGGGTCGGTGATCGCCATGCCTAAGGGAGAATCTTCGAAGGCTTTGAAGAACGTTAATTGATTTAGCTGTTCGCGTTTTCGCTGGCGGCTTTGTACGACTACAACAAATAACATCAATAACGCCACTAACAGCGATCCCAGACGGATAGTCCAGCGGTAGGGCGACTGGGTTTCCCAGCCAGCCTTGGGTTGTGCAGCGAGTAACCATGAACCATAGGGCAGGCTGACTTTAAGCGTGATCGATGATGGGCCAAACAGTTCTTCGCTGCCCCAAAATACCTCACCCTCTGGGCCTTTGCTGTCTTTACCGCGAATGGCTAGATCGATCTTCAGCGACGGGTCATTTAGCCCTGCGCTATGGAGCAGCTTATTACTGTCCATTACCGAAGATACCATTCCCCAAAAATGCTTCTGACCGGTTTTATCGGTACTGAATACCGGCAATCGAGCAATCAGTCCAACACCACCTTGAGCCAGGTTGAGCGGACCGGCGACGACCATGGAATCCAGATCGCGTGCTTGTATTGCGGCTGCCCGTTGCTGGGCGTTTTTGGTGTAATCGAGTCCGAGGGCAGCCTGGTTGCCTTCTAGTGGGTAGATATAGCGGATGACCAGGTCGGGCGCTGCCGCAATGTTACGAAGATCGTGCTTGTTTTCCATCAGCTTAGCGGCGAGCTGATCAAATTCGATCCGAGATATATTGGGATTGATAGCAATTGATGCAGACATCCCGTTGAGTAAGTGCAGGTTGGCGTTTAATCTGCCTTCGAGCCGTGCTCTGAGCAGGCTGAGTTGCTCTAACACGTCGACACGCTGGCTCTGGTAATGGCGAACGGATACAAGCTGTTCCAAGACTATGTCAAACAGCAAGATACTGATGACAATAACCAGGCTAGGTATGAAACGCATTTCTAGCACTCATGTTGGACCTTTTTTCAGCTTGCTATAGAGGAAATGGTGACGATAACTGCATGATTATATAAGCTCCAATAAGATAAAGAGCGATAAAGCGCCTTCTAAAGCTTAAAATTTTTTCATTTCTCGTTTTTTGACGACTCATTCTGTTTAAAGGAGATCAAGCGTGCAGGATTTACTTCCCGATTTGTGTGACAAGTTTCCACAGCTGGTTCAGGTTGTTGAGCCGATGTTCGGCAACTTTGGTGGCCGTGAAGTGTTTGGTGGCAAGATCGTCACTTTGAAGGCCTTTGAGGACAACTCTCTGGTCCGTGAGCAGGTCGCGCTTCCCGGCAAGGGCAAAGTGCTCGTAGTTGATGGTGGTGGTTCGATGCGGCGCGCCATGCTGGGTGACATGCTGGCAGAAAAAGCAGCCGACAACGGCTGGGAAGGGATCGTCATTTATGGCTGCATTCGTGATGTTAACGCTATCGGCGAGACCGACCTTGGAGTAGCTGCGCTGGGGACGCATCCGATCAAAACCGACAAGCGCGGCCTGGGCGATCTCAATGTCGAGGTAACGTTCGGCGGGGTGACTTTCCGCCCGGGAGACTATGTTTATGCTGACAACAACGGGGTGTTGATTTCACCACAACCGCTGTCGCTTGAGTCCTAAGTTTTAATTACGCAAAGCCCGATTGATGGATAACAAAGTACTGATTGCCGAAGGCAGTATCAGCATGAATCGAATGTTGAATTATCTGATACGCCAGCGGCTCACTGGTTAAAACCCCAGCTGGTGATAGACCGAGTTGGCGCTCTTCACCAACTGCTTTTCGTCCATGTCGCCGGTTAGCGCATACCCTAGGCCATTATCTACCCAGTAAAAGCTGTTAAGACCATCGTTGCTGAAGCGACGAAACGCGGTTTCGATCTGAGGCTCTGACGAGCGGCGTACATACAGCGTTAAGCGCTTACCGGTGGCGCTTTCGTACATAAACTGTGCAGCGGGGCCATCGCTGGCAGGAAGCAGTCGCCCCCCCAACAAACTGAACCCTTGTTCGGTCAAATTGGGGGCTTTGATCTGCTGCCCCAAGCGCTTGGAGAGCCAGCCTACCAGATGTTTTTGCTGTTCGTGTTTGACCTCTACCGGGTGCAGTACTTCTGGGGTGTAGACCTGATGCGATACCCGCGCTGGCAACACCAAGGTTTGCTGCAAATTTTGAGCAATCAGATGCGGTTGCTGGTTGATCTGTTGATTGAGCCACCATCCCGATATCCCGCCAAATAGAGTAAATCCCGCTACAATCGCTGCCTGAAGCCAGACCGGACGCGATTTGATTGCTGGCTGAGGCAGTTCGAAATTGTCCTCTGGAAGCGGGTAGGACAGCAGCAGTTCCTGATTTAGCTGACGATAGGCCTCGACCTTTTTGGCCTCATCGGGGTGTTCGTCCAACCACTGCTTGACGTGTTGTTGGCGTTTCGGCTCAAGCAAACCGTCGACATAGGCGTGCAGGTCATGTTCACTGACTGGGCTAGTCATTACTTGACTCTCCTGAGGGTTTGACCGTTTCCGTTATAGAGTCGTTGGCGTAGCGTTTCACGGGCACGGCTTAAGCGTGACATCACCGTGCCGACAGGTATCTGAACAATCTCAGCCACCTGCTGGTAACTGAAACCTTCCAGCGCCACCAAAGCCAGTACTTCACGCTGATCGAAGGGCAGTCGAGACATCTGTCGCTGCAGTTGCTGTTGGCGGGCTTGCTGTTCGGGTTCCAAGGGCTGGTCAGAACTGGGTTCATCGTCAAGTGAGACCGAAACCGGTTGACGTTGCAGATGACGGATCTGATTCACGTACAGGTTGTGCATCAGGGTAAATAGCCAGGCGCGCAGGTTGCTCTCGGGGCGAAGCTGATGCTGTTTCTCTATCGCGCGCAGTAGGCAATCCTGAACCAGATCATCCGCTTGCACGGCATTGTGCAACAGACTGCGAGCGTAGCGACGCAGGTGGGGAATCCACTCCACGATCTGTTGCTTAATCGGCATTAAAAAACTCCGTTGGTGCTCGGAAATCGGCACACTTAATCAGTAAACACCCTAGGAGCCAAATTATTCCCTGATTACGGAGTTTTTTGTGCCGTTGAGTCCTTGCTCGCGATAACAGAACCGCCGCTTAACGCCCGCTGG
>JBALWS010000001.1:0-120241 GCA_036960405.1 Halopseudomonas sp.
TGCGCGAGCCGGGGAAGGGCTGCACCGAAGCGGTATCGACTAAGGCGGTTTCACTTAGATTCTGGTTTTCCTGGTTGTTCATAACGACATCTCCCGGCTACATGGCCAGTATCATTCAGGCGTTAACCTGAAGATGAGTAAAATCAACAGATGTCTTGACGGGAAGTGAGTTCTGGCACGCTGAAGAAAGAGCTGATACCAGAAATCTTGTTTCCTACGCCGGTATTAACCGGATCAGGTTCGCGGGTTGGCTATTGGCCTCTCGTCCTATTAGCGTTAGCTAACGGGAACCCCGACAAGACGTTGTAGATTATGGAGCAGACCCCGACAATAGCAAGCGCCGGGGCCAATAATTGTGAACGTGAAAGGATCGAAATCAAAAGCCGAACTGGGTCAATACCACCGGGCTCATCAGTTCGGTCGAGGCGGCCTCCAGATAGGCGTGGTATTCACCCTGGGTGACGTAGTTATCCGCTAGAGCTGTCGACAACGTCTGCTTAAGCTGCGGACTTTGCTGCGAACTGGTCAACATAAAATAAAACTGTTCAGCATCAACTGCCTGCACCGCAGCCCACTCCGCTTCGCTCAGATTATGGCCACCTTTAGTATCCAGCCACGCTATCACTTCAGCTCCTGCTTGCTGCTCGGCTAACTGAGCACGCAATTCCAGCACCTGATTAAGCTGCACCCGCTCATACGGATCTGCATTGATCAATAATAGCGCGACCACAATAGGCAAAGTAATGAGCGCTACATACCAATAGAGTTTTAAACGCTGTTCTCGCTGATCGGACGGTGTATTCATCGACTACCTCTACATGACGCCTTTATGCGCCAAGCCAAACCACTGAAAAAAAACAGAGCGTACAAAATAATTGACAATCAATCTAGCCACTTAGCTATCGATTGCAACCAACAATCGTTTGACCGGCGCAAAACTACGTCGGTGCAGCGGCGTTACCCCCAATCTTGCCAGCGCTTCAAGATGCAACACGGTAGGATAACCTTTGTGCTTGGCCAAACCATAGCCGGGATAACGTCGATCAAACGCTTTCATCTCTCGATCGCGGCAAACTTTAGCCAAAATCGATGCCGCACTGATCGCCGCTACTCGAGCATCCCCCTTTACCACCGCTTCACTAGGACAGGATAACTCCGGACAGCGATTGCCATCAATCAGCGCATACTCGGGCTGAATAGCCAATCCGAGCACGGCTCGCTGCATCGCCAGCATGGTGGCATGCAAGATATTAAGTTGATCAATTTCGGTAACACTGGCACGGGCGACCGACCAACTGAGGGCTTGGGTTTGAATCTGGTCAAACAACATATCGCGGCGCTTTACGGTTAACCGCTTCGAATCGGCCAAACCCTCGATAGGATTATCTGGATCTAAGATCACCGCCGCTGTCACGACGTCACCAAACAGTGGCCCGCGTCCGACTTCATCGACACCTGCGACCAAACGGCCTTGATAAGCAACCAGCTCAAACGGCTTCACTTACATCCCCCTGCCGCTGTTTTAACAGTGCTAACACGGCTTTGGCAGATTGATCACTAGCATCCCGTCTGAGCTGCTGGTGCAGCTCGGTAAAATGTTTTACCTGCTGCTCGGGGTGGTCAAGCTGCTCGAGCAGTGCATCGGTCAACGCCTGTGGCGTCGCATCATCTTGCAACAGTTCGGGCACCAACATTCGATCCGCTAACAAGTTTGGTAGCGAAACATAATCCACTTTAATCATTCGAGACAGGATAAAGAAACTCAGCGTGGTCAGACGGTAAGACACCACCATCGGTGTTTTCAGCAGCATACACTCCAGCGCTGCGGTTCCCGACGCCAACAGCACCGCATCGGCGGCGGTCATCACCTCGCGCGACTGCCCTCGAATCAACTGAACGGGTAGATCTTGGTCTTGTAACAAACCGTCAAGCTGCTGATAACGGTCATCGTTGGCTGTAGGAATCAAAAACTTCAGATCGGAGCGCCGTTGCAAGCAGTCACGGGCGGTTTCGATAAACAGTGGTGCTAAGCGTTCCACTTCACCGGCACGACTACCGGGTAGCAAGGCGATATAGCGACCATCAGCATCCAGGCCTAGCTGCTGTCGAGCCTGCCCAACATCGGGCTCTATCGGCAGTTGGTCGGCCAAGGTATGACCGACAAACAACGCATCAACACCCGAGCGGTCATAAAACGCTTTTTCAAACGGCAACAGACACAACACCAGATCGACCGCCCGAGCGATCTTCTTGACCCGCCCCTGTCGCCACGCCCAGATCGACGGGCTGACATAATGCACCGTTGGGATGGAGGCCTGTTTCAGCGAACGCTCAAGCGGCAGATTAAAATCGGGCGCATCGATACCGATAAATAGATCGGGAGGATTATCGAGCCAATGCTGGCGTAGCTGCTTGCGAATTCCCAGCAATTCACGCAGTCGCCCGAGCACCTCAACCAACCCCATCACCGACAGTCGTTCCATCGGAAAGCGGCTATCCATCCCCTCGGCCTGCATCAGCGGGCCGCCAATACCTTCAAATTCGATCGCTTCGGGAGAGTGCTGCCTAAGGGCGCGCATTAAGCCGGCGCCGAGAATGTCGCCCGACGCTTCACCGGCTAAGATTCCGATACGCATTAACGGCTAACGAATGATGCCACGGTTTGAACCGCGCAAAGACTGGGTCAGCAACGCCACCTCGGGGAACTGTTGCTGCAACAGCTCCAATTCCGCCACCGCTTGATCCAATTTGAGCCCCTTGCGGTAAACAAACCTGTAAGCTTGTTTGATGGCGCGAATCGCCTCTTTACTGAAACCCCGGCGCTTCAAGCCTTCAGAATTGATACCGTGTGGCTTGGCTGTATTGCCTGCAGCCATCACGTAAGCGGGCAGGTCTTGGGCCAGCATCGAAGCCGCACCACACATAGCATGAGCGCCGATATGGCAGAACTGATGCACCCCGGTCTGGCCGCCGACGATAGCATAGTCGCCAACATGGACATGGCCCGCCAAGGCGACATTGTTAGCTAAGATGGCGTTATCTCCGACCACACAGTCATGTGCTACATGCACATTAACCATCAACAGGTTGTCGCTACCGATCCGGGTAACGCCTTCATCCTGAATAGTGCCACGGTGTAACGTACAACTCTCGCGAATCACATTATTATCACCGATGATCAGTTCGGTCGGCTCGTCACGGTACTTCTTATCCTGACAGGCTTCACCCACGCTGGCGAACTGGAAGATCTGGTTGTTCTTACCGATTCGGGTTGGCCCTTTGATCACCACATGCGAAGCGATCCGGCAACCCGATTCAATCACCACATCGGGGCCGATCAGCGTCCAGGGACCGATCTCAACATCGTCAGCAATCTGCGCCTTAGGATCGATAATGGCGTGTTTATCAATCAAGATTAAACTTTCCTGTCTGCACACAAGATAGTAGCCGAGCTCACCAACTCACCGTCAACCGACGCCTTGACTTGGAATTTCCAAATGCCACGTTTCTCCGACAGAATCGATGCCTCGAGCTGCAATCGATCCCCGGGTACAACCGGGCGCTTAAAGCGCAGCTTATCCGAGCCAACGAAATAATAGATCGAGCCGTCCTGCGGGGTCTTACCCATGGTTTTAAAGCCCAAAATGCCAGCGGCCTGGGCCATCGCCTCAACAATCAATACACCCGGCATCACCGGATGATCGGGAAAGTGACCATTAAAAAACGGCTCATTCACCGTCACGTTCTTAAACGCCACAATGGATTCGCCCTCGGTTAACTCGGTCACCCGGTCAACCAACAAAAACGGGTAGCGGTGGGGCAAATATTGTCGAATTTCGTTCACATCCATCATCACGATAAAACCTTAGGTGTTGTCCTGTTTAACTTGCTTCTCGAGTGCTTTCAGCCGCGATGCCATCTGATCCAGCTGCTGAAAACGAATTACATTTCGACGCCACTGCTTATAGGGGGTAATTCCGGTGCCTGAAGCATACGCGCCTTTTTCTTTTAGGCTGCTAGTAACCCCGGCCATCCCACCGACATGAATATCATCGGCCAGTTCAATATGTCCGGCGATACAGGCCCCGCCACCGATCGTACAACGGCGGCCTATTTTAGTGCTTCCGGCGACCGCCGAACAGCCAGCCATCGCGGTATCATCGCCAATGATTACGTTATGGGCGATCATAATCTGGTTATCCAGCTTGACCCCATTACCGATAATCGTATCTTCAACCGCGCCACGATCTATCGTGGTGCAAGCGCCGATCTCGACATCATCTCCAGTAACCACTCGGCCAACTTGATGAATTTTGACCCAGCGCCCCTGCTGGTTAGCAAAGCCGAAACCATCGGCACCGATCACCGCGCCACTATTAATCAGATTGCGCTTGCCGATCTGAATATCGTGATAGAGGGTGACATTGGCCGCCAATCTTGAGCCTACGCCGACAACACTATTGGCCCCCACTACTGAATTAGGACCAATCTCGACATCGGCTTCGATCACCACGCCCGCCTCGATCACCACACCTTCAGCAATTTTGGCACTGGCATCGACCCGAGCACTCGGGTCTATCGTCGCCCCGCCAGCAATACCCGCAGTGGGTATCGGCCGGGTAACAAACCAGCTAGAGATCTGCGCATACGCCAGATAGGGATCATCGACCACCAACGCATCGACCGGGCAATCAGTACTCTGATCCTCTTTGATCAACACTGCCGCAGCTTGGGTCGTTTTCAAGTCTTTGAGATAGCGCGGATTTGACAGAAAAGATAGCTGTCCTGGCTGGGCTTTATCAAGCGCCTGCAGCCCTTCGATAGAGCGCAGCGGATCGCCGATCAGCCGTGCATTGAGCTCATCCGCTATTTGACCAAGACTATACACTGTGACGCCCTCTTACAGTTTGTTCAGCTCGTCAACCACACGCTGGGTCAGATCCATCGTAGGTTGAGCATAAACCACACCCTTCTTATTCAGAATTACATCGATTTTGTCGCTATCAACAATCGCTTGCAGAATCACCTCAATCTGCGGTCGAAGCTGCTGTAAAAACTCCCGCTCACGACTCTGAGTTTCCTGCTTGACCTGGTTACCCAGGCTCTGAAACTGCTGATATTTTTGCTGCACCTGAGTTCTGAGTTGCTGACGCTCCTCAT
The DNA here is from genome assembly GCA_036960405.1 of Halopseudomonas sp. Lineage (GTDB taxonomy): Bacteria > Pseudomonadota > Gammaproteobacteria > Pseudomonadales > Balneatricaceae > Motiliproteus. The sequence goes on from JBALWS010000001.1 coordinate 5,161, forward strand.
CGCTCATAAAGCTGCCCTCTTTCTCCAGCTTAGCTTTGAGCGCGTTGCCCTCTTCAGATAATTTGCGCAGATCTGATTCTTCGGCTGCAAACTCCTGCTGTAACTTTTCACGCAAGGTTTGCGCCTGCTTTGACGCAGCCAGCGCCGCTTCCATGTCGATCACCGCAATGCTAGATTCAGCGAGCACTAGCACAGGAAGCATCAGCAACCCAATTAGAGCGAATTTTATAGCTTTCATGTAGAGCTCCTTAATTTCTGTAAAATTAGAATGTGCGTCCCAGCGAGAACTGGAAAGTTTCAGTTTGGTCGGTCGGCTGTTGCTGTACCGGCGTCGCCAGCGAAAACGACATCGGCCCGATAAAGGTCAACCACGATAAACCAAGCCCCACCGATGCACTCAGCGCATCCGGCTTAAAGGCGATATCGCAAGCGCTATTGTCGGTCAAACAGTGTGTATCGTTAACGCTACCGACATCAAAGAAAAGCAGCGTCCGCATGCTACTTTGATCTTTCATGAACGGAAGCGGAAAGATCAATTCGGCCGATCCGGTCACCAACACGTTACCGCCTAATGGGTCGAGCTCACCAGAAACAAGTCTGGCATCCTGCGGGCCCAGCGTATTATTTTTGAATCCGCGCACCGAATTAAAACCACCGGCATAGAAGTTTTTGAAGAAGGGCAGTTTGGTGGTACCGCCTAAGCCATCACCGTAGCCCAAAGAGGTCTTAAAACTCAGCACCCAGGTTTCCACGTCATTTATCGGCAGATAGGTCTGACCGTTGTAGCGCAATTTATAATAGCCAAGATCGCTACCGGGGCCGGCAACTTCAAGTGAAACGCTCTGCGAATAACCGTTGGTGGCCATCATGCCTTTATTGAGGTGATTCGACGACCAACCACCGATGATAGGGAGCTGACGATACTGGTCGCCCTCCTCTTCAACGAAAAGGAAGATATCATTGGGAACATCGGGCCCCAAGGTTAGATCCAACCGCTCCGCTCCTACCGAAAAGCTCAAACGTTGAAACTCATCGATCGGGTAGCCAAAGCTAACATTGCCGCCTAACGAGTCCAGGTTGTAATCGGACAGGTCATCGGCGTCAAAATCCTGTTTACGGTAATAAACGCTGAAACCACGACTGACTCCGTCGATGGTGTGGTACGGATCATCGAATTTAAAGCTCACTTCGTTTGAGGTATCAGAGCGGCTCACAGTAAAGGAGACAAATTTGCCGGTTCCAAGAAAGTTTTGCTGCGAGATACTGGCCGAAAGAATCAAACCCGAACTCTGCGAGATACCGATACTGGCGGCCAAACTGCCCGACAATTGTTCGACCACACTGTATTCGAGATCGATCTGATCACGAGAACCGGCCACTGACGAGGTTTCAAGATTTACCTCACTAAAGTAACCCAGTCGCTCCAATCGGCTTTTAGAGTGCTCCATCAGACTGGTCGATGCCCAGCCCGCTTCCATCTGGCGCATCTCACGGCGTAGCACGTCATCGGCGGTGGTGGTATTGCCGACAAAGTTGATCCGGCGAACATACATCCGATTGCCTGGATCGACATAAAAGCGAATGTTGACAGTTTTGGTTTGCTCATCGATCTCGGGCACGGGGTTGACGTTGGCCAGCAAGAAACCATCATCGCCCAGCCGACGGATAACCTGATCCGACGAGCGCACCATCAACTGGCGAGAAAAGATCTCACCGGGAATAATCTCGACCTGTTCTCGAAGCTCATCTTCGGCGACCTCCAATCGACCGGAAAGGCTGAAATCACCAAAATGATACAGATCGCCTTCGGAGATATTGACCGTGATATAGACGTGCTTGCGATCCGGCGTCAGCGAGACCTGGGTCGAGTCGACTTTGAAGTTGATATAGCCCAGATCCAGGTAGTGCGAACGCAGCCGCTCCAGATCGCCACTGAGTTTCTCACGTGAATAGCGCGCATCGCTGCTAAAGAAATCCCAAAATCCAGGCGCCTTCAAACTAAACAGGTCGATCAACGCCTCATCATCGAACACCCCATTGCCGACAATGTTGATATGCTCGATCGCCGCAGCTTTACCCTCTTTAATCGTAATATTGAGCCCTAAGCGATTCTCGGGAAGCTCTTCAAGTTCGGTATCAATCTGGGCACCGTAACGCCCCTGGGCGGTATACATGCGCAATAATTCAAGACGGATTCGCTCCAATGCGGCGCGTTGGAATACCTCTCCCTCCTTGAGCCCCAGCGACTCCAGCCCATCCATCAACGCTTCAGTCTCAAGTTCCTTATTTCCCTCCAGGCTAATCTTGCTGATAGCAGGGCGCTCTTGCAGCTTAACGATCAATAAGCCACCATCACGGGCCAATTCGATATCGTTGAAAAAACCGGTCGCAAATAAGGCTTTAGAGGCCTGAGCCAGACGAAAATCATCGACCTGATCGCCCTCCTTTAACGGAAATGCACGCAACACACGGCCAAGATCCATCCGCTGCAAACCATCAAAGCGAATATCATCAATGACGAAACTATCGGCAAACGCCAATACAGGAAGGAAACAAACGAGACAGGCGCTGGCTAGTATACGTCGCATGCAGGACTACAGATTCCGAATTGTTATTGTAAAAAAAGGCCCGCGAATTAAAGGCGAGCCAAATCGTTATACAAGGCAACCAGCATCAACGAGAGTAACAATGCCATGCCAATTTTAAGCCCAAACAACTGTGTCCGTTCAGAGACAGGGCGGCCGCGAACTGCTTCGATCAGATAATAAAGCAAATGCCCACCATCAAGCACCGGTATAGGTAGTAAATTTAGAATCCCTAGACTGATGCTCAAATAGGCAAGAAAATTAAGAAAGCTCTCCAAGCCTGATGCCGCTGAGGCCCCGGCCACTTTAGCAATGGTAATGGGACCACTCAAGTTTTTAACCGAAATCAGCCCCTTAAGCATCTTCCAGATCGATTCCAATGTCAGGCCGATCATCTGTTGGCTTTTAGCCAACGCAGCAGGAATCGCCTCCAGCGGTGAATAGCGCACATCACGCAGCATCGACTCCGGCCAATCTACCGGCGTCACACCGGCACCGATATAGCCATATACCTCACCGGTATCGGCTTGTTTTCGAGCAGGGGTTAATTCAATCGAATGTTGCTGTCCCGCTCGTTCAATGCGTAGCGTTATAGGCAACAAAGGATTGGCGCGTACGGTCTCAACCAACTCCACCCACAATGAAATTTCAACACCATCGATCGACAGCACCCGATCACCGGTTTCAAGTCCGGAGAGTGCGGCCTGTCCACCTTCGGCAATACTGCCAATATGCGGCGGTAATGACGGGCGATAAGGGGTAATGCCCAGCGAGTATAACGGCCCGCGCTGCTCATCAAATTGCCAACGCTCTATCTCGATGCTCAGTTCAGAATCACCGGTGCCGTTCAACTCACGACTGCGTATGCGCAACTCGCCGGTATCACCAATTCGTGCGGCCAACCTGAGCGAAATATCTTCCCAGGTTCGAACCGCGTGGCCGTCAACTTCAACCAGCTCTCGCCCCACCAACCACTCAGATGCTGCGACAGGGGAATCGAGACGAATCTCTCCGACTACCGGTACCACCGTGCTGGTACCCACGATAAACATTAGCCAATAGGCAAACACGGCAAACGCTAGATTAACCAGCGGCCCGGCAGCCACAACGGCTATCCGTTGCCACACCGACTTGGTGTTGAATGCTTGATGGCGCAGCTCGGCAGGAACTTCGCCCTCTCGCTCATCGAGCATTTTAACGTAGCCACCCAGCGGAATCGCGGCGATCACATATTCGGTGCCGTGGCGGTCGTGCCAGCTATACAGCGCTTTGCCAAAACCAATAGAGAAACGCAGCACTTTGATGCCGCAGCGCCGCGCCACCCAAAAATGGCCGTATTCATGAATGGTAACCAAAATCCCAAGGGTAACAATGGCAGCCAGAATGGTTTGTAATATATCCATAGCGCGGGTTAGACCACCGCCACATCGGCCAGTTCAAACAGAATCAGCCCCAGCGCAAAGACGGGGGCCGCAGCAGTCAAACTATCGACTCGATCCATCACTCCGCCGTGCCCTGGTAGTAAATTACTGCTGTCTTTTATGCCGCGGTGGCGCTTGATCATGCTCTCAAGCAGGTCTCCCAACACCGAAACTAGTGCGGTCACCAAACAAACCAGCATCAATCCGACGAGTTGAGCACTATCGAGCGCGACCACTAAACCAAAGATCAACGCCACAATCAGGCTGGCGGTCAAACCACCATAGAAACCGGCCCAGGTTTTACCTGGACTGACCTGGACGGCCAGCTTTTTATTGCCCCACGTTCGACCAGCGAAGTACGCTCCAACATCGGCACCCCAAACCAGCAGCAACAACAATAACAACCAAGCATTGCCTGATGACTGGGCCTTCAACTCGACCAAGCCACTCCAGGTGGGGATCAGCACCAGCAACCCCATCAGCGCTCGGGGGACAGAGCCCTGCCACTGTGATCGACTATTAGGAAAGGTACACACCCAGCCCAGCGCCACACACCAAAACAGCAGCGCGGCGACCAGCACCGGCATCGCCGGCACAGCTAGATACTTCATCGCTACGATAACCGCCAACACAAACACCGCGTAGCCGATTCGCTGGGTTGATTGCTGAATTCCGGACAGGTTAGCCCACTCCCATGCGGCCAACGTCATCACCGCCGCGATAAAAAGCTTGAATTCGAATAGAGGTAATAAAAACGTGGCGGCCAGCATCAGCGGCGCCAAAATCAGCGCAGTGATCACGCGTTGCTTAAGCATGTTTGTCGGCCTCAACCTGCTCGGTGGTTTTGCCGAAACGGCGCTGGCGATGACTATAATCGTCAAACGCGGCCTCTAATGCGGCCCTGTCAAAGTCAGGCCAATAGTCAGGAGTGAAATAGAGCTCTGAGTAAGCGAACTGCCATAGCAGAAAGTTACTGATGCGCTGCTCTCCACCGGTACGAATACACAGGTCCGGCAACGCCTGTCCCGCTAACGAAAGCTGCTCAGAAAAAAGCGTTTCGTCGATCGACGAAGCATCCAGCAAACCATCTACAGCCTGTTGCGCCAACGCCTTGGCGGCCTGAACGATATCCCACTGGCCGCCATAATTGGCCGCAATATTGAGCGTCAGCCCGGTATTATTAGCGGTCAATGCTTCTGCCTCAGCGATTTTGGCCTGCAGCTTTAGACTAAATCGTGCTTTATCGCCGATCACTGTCAGTCGAATATTGTTTTTATGAAGTTTTTTCACCTCACGCCTCAGCGCCAGCATAAATAACTCCATCAACCCTGTGACCTCGGTGGCAGGGCGACGCCAATTTTCACTACTAAAAGCAAACAAGGTTAACGATTCGACACCGTAGCGGGCGCAACCATCAACGGCGGCACGAACCGCATCTACACCGGCCTTATGACCCGCGATACTGGGCAACCGACGTGCCTTGGCCCAGCGATTATTGCCATCCATAACGATGGCAACATGTCGCGGCAGACTGGTGTAGGTTTTTAGATCAGACATAAAGAGATGAAGAAGACGGAGATTAAATCTCCATCAAATCCTTCTCTTTATCCTGCAGATGCGCCTCAACCTCGGCGATATATTTATCGGTCAATTTCTGAATCGCGTCTTCACCGCCGCGCTGCTCATCTTCGGTAATGTCTTTATCTTTGAGTAAATCTTTCAGGTCGCCATTGGCATCGCGGCGGATATTACGAATCGCAACGCGAGCAGCCTCGGCTTCACTCCGGGCCTGACGGATATAAACCTTACGAGTTTCTTCGGTCAGCGCAGGCAGCGGCACGCGGATCACTGCACCGGCAGTCGAGGGGTTAAGACCCAGATCAGACTTCATAATCGCTTTTTCAATCTCGGGTACCATTGGGCTTTCCCAAGGCGAGATCGATAGCGTCCGCGCATCCTCGACGGTAATGTTTGCCACCTGGCTCAGCGGTACGTTAGAGCCGTAGTAGGAGATTTTTACCGAGTCCAAAATACTAGGATGGGCGCGGCCGGTGCGAATTTTCTTGAAGCTTTCAATCGCAGCCTGAACACTCTTGCCCATGCGTTCGTTGGCGTCTTGTTTAATCTCGTTAATCATTGATCTCTCCTTGTACGGGTCCGTTATCGATCAACGTCCCCTCGTCCCCGCCACGCACCACATTCACTAGTGCACCAGGTTTGTTCATATTAAATACTCGGACGGGCATGTTGTGATCACGCGTCAGACACATCGCAGTCAAGTCCATCACCCCCAACTGCTTCTCCAACGCTTCATCGAACGTTAGCCGGTCATACATGGTCGCAGTCGGATCTTTAACAGGGTCGGCAGAGTAAACGCCATCAACCTTGGTTGCCTTGAGCACCACATCGCACTCCGCCTCAATACCTCGTAAACATGCGGCCGAGTCAGTGGTAAAGAACGGGTTGCCAGTGCCGGCGGAGAAAATCACTACATCGCCACGGTTGAGATAACGAGTCGCCTTGCGACGATCATAATCTTCTACCACACCAACCATCGAGATGGCCGACATCACCCGTGTAGTGATGTTGTTACGCTCCAACGCATCACGCATCGCCAACGCGTTCATCACGGTAGCCAGCATCCCCATATGGTCGCCAGTCACACGATCCATACCGGCCTGACTCAAGGTCGCACCACGGAACAGGTTGCCGCCACCGATCACCATGCCAACCTGAACTCCGATGCCGACCAGCTGGCCGATCTCGAGTGCCATACGATCAAGCACTTTGGGATCAATGCCAAAATTCTCTTCACCCATCAACGCTTCACCGCTGAGCTTTAGCAGAATGCGCTTGTATTGAGCTTTACTCTTGTCATTCACGGAATCGCTCCCCAGAAAATTCAGGATGGCAGTGTATCAGGGAGCCTCTGACTGAATCCATAGCCTGCATCGGATAAAACGCAGCCATAGACGCACTCAGAGGCCCTCAAAAACATGGGCCGCCAAAGCAGCCCATATATCGGGATAGAACCCTTACTTCAGTGCAGCAGCAACTTCGTCGGCGAAATCGACTTTCTCCACTTCGATACCTTCACCCACTTCGAAACGGGTAAAGGATACGACGTCAGCACCTGCATTTTTAACTAGCTGACCAATTGATAGCTCAGGATTCTTAACGAACGCCTGCGCAACCAAAGAGTTTTCAGCCAGGAATTTCTTGATTCGGCCGCCAACCATCTTCTCTGCGATTTCTGCAGGCTTGCTCGCCATATCAGGCTGCGCCAAGATGATCTCTTTCTCTTTAGCCAGCACATCTTCTGGCATATCTTCAGCGTTAACCACACGAGGGTTAACCGCAGCAACGTGCATCGCTACGTCCTTGGCAACTTCAACTTCACCGCCAGACAGAGCAACCAGCACACCGATACGGTTATTACTGTGGACGTAAGCGCCAACTGTTGCGCCTTCAACCAGTTCAATACGACGTACGCCGATATTCTCACCGATCTTCTGAACCAACGCTTCGCGCGCCGCTTCCAGATCGCCTGCCATCAACGCAGCAACATCGGTCTGCTTAGCCGCAAAAGCTGCCTCGGTCACAGCATTTACGAACGACAGATAGCTCTCGTCGCGGGCTGCGAAGTCTGTCTCGGTGTTAACTTCGACCAATACGCCAAAGCTGCCATCGTCAGCGACTTTAGCCGCAACCACACCGTCAGCCGCTGTACGACCGGCTTTTTTAGCCGCCTTCATACCACTAGACTTGCGTAGGTTTTCGATCGCCAGCTCGATATCACCGTCGGCTGCTACCAACGCCTTTTTACATTCCAGCATGCCCAGCGCAGTGCGCTCGCGCAGCTCTTTAACCATAGAAGCAGAGATTTTAGCTGCCATGATTGTTCCTCTTTGTCACAAATTCTATATTTAAAAAAGGGGAGCGATGCTCCCCCTTTACGAAGCCTGCTAGCAGGCTGATCGGATCGACTTACTTAGCCGCTTCCTTAGCTGCTTCGGTCTGCGTTTCTTCAACAAACTCGCCAGCAACATCGCCCTTACCTTCTAGGCATGCATCGGCAACAGCTTTTACGTAGATCTGAATCGCGCGCAATGCGTCATCGTTTCCAGGAATTACGTAGTCAACGCCATCTGGGTTGCTGTTGGTATCTACGATACCGATAACAGGAATACCCAGCTTGTTGGCTTCGTTGATAGCGATACGCTCGTGATCAACATCAACAACAAACAGCGCGTCGGGCAAGCCGCCCATATCCTTGATACCACCGATAGAACGGCTCAGCTTTGCCATTTCACGCGTACGCATCAGCGCTTCTTTCTTAGTCAGCTGCTCAAAGGTACCGTCGGCAGTCTGCTTCTCCAGCTCGCGAAAGCGGCTGATAGAGGCACGGATGGTTTTGTAGTTGGTCAACATACCGCCAAGCCAGCGATGGTTAACGAAAGGCATCCCTGAACGCTCGGCTTCCTGCTGAATCACCTTGCTTGCCGCACGCTTGGTACCAACGAACAAGATCTTGTTCTTGCTAGTCGCCAGACGCTCAACCACTGACAACGCATCGTTCAATGCTGGAACAGTGTGCTCAAGGTTGATGATATGAATCTTGTTACGAGCACCGAAAATGTACTTACCCATTTTCGGGTTCCAGTAACGAGTCTGGTGACCGAAGTGTGCGCCTGCTTTAAGCAGATCACGCATTGAAACTTTTGACATTATGTATTCCTACTGAATCGGGTTAGGCCTCCATACACCCCATCACTCAACCCCCGACAAAATCGAAAGGCACCCAGAGCAACGTGACGGTATATGTGCGACGTTAAATAGCTTATCTGCAACACAAAGCCTGAGCCCTGTTGCGGCAGCGCGACTTTATACCACAATTCGCCCCAAATTCAAAGCGAGAATCGATCCCTCAACCTGCGATCCAGCAGCAGCTAAGCCATCCCCCACCAATAACCAAGCGGCGCTGTCAGCTTCCTTTAAACGTCGACGTTTGCGTGTACAATAGCAGCCATTTATCAGTCCTCTTACGACTGTCCAATGTATCCATAGAAAGACGAAGACCACTATCATGAGCGTGATTATCAAAACCTCGCAACAGATCGAAAAGATGCGCGTCGCAGGCCGGCTCGCCGCCGAAGTGTTGGACATGATCGAACCCCATGTCAAACCCGGGGTAACCACCGACGAGCTCAATACGCTCTGCCACAACTACATCGTCGATACCCAGCAAGCCGTCCCCGCACCGCTCAACTACCACGGCTTCCCCAAATCAATTTGCACTTCGGTCAACCAAGTGGTGTGCCACGGCATCCCTAACGGCAAAGCGCTTAAAAACGGCGATATCGTCAATATCGACATCACGGTTATCAAAGACGGCTACCACGGCGATACCAGCAAGATGTTCTTCGTCGGCAAGGCCCAACAACACATGCAGCGGCTGGTAGAGGTCGCTCAAGAGTGCCTGTACCTAGGGATTCGCATGGTCAAACCCGGCATTACGCTGGGCGATATTGGCCACGTCATTCAGCAACACGCTGAAAAAAACCACTACTCAGTAGTGCGTGAATACTGCGGTCACGGCATTGGCGAAACCTTCCACGAAGAACCCCAGGTGCTCCACTACGGCCGCCCCGGCTCAGGCCTGACTCTCGAGCCCGGTATGACGTTTACGATTGAGCCGATGATCAACGCCGGCAAGCGCCATACCAAGCTGTCCAAACGCGATGGCTGGACCGTTGAAACCGTCGACAAGCGCCCATCTTCACAGTGGGAGCACACCCTACTAGTGACCGATACCGGTTATGAGATCTTTACGCTTCGCCAAGAGGAACAGGGGAATTTCTAACCCCAACCACTATGACCGACCAACTTGCCAACTTTGCTGCCGATTCCAGCCTGTTTGATGACAAGGCCTTTAACCAACAGCTAACCCAGACAGGGGCATTTCTGCCGCTGTTCAAAGCGGCCCTCAAACAAGGTCAAGACACCCTAAACCAGCGTTTCCGTGACGGTGCCGACATTCACACCTTGATCTACGGTCGAGCCTGGATGATGGACCAGCTATTACGCCACGCCTGGCAACAATACGACTGGCCCACCGATGGTTCGCTAGCCCTGGTAGCAGTTGGTGGCTACGGTCGCGGCGAGCTTCACCCGCATTCTGATATCGATCTGTTAATCCTGCTGCAACACGATAATGCGGAACAGTTTCGCGACAGCATCGAAGGGTTTCTTACCTTTTTATGGGATATCTCGCTAGAGGTCGGCAGCAGCGTCCGCACCATCGAGCAGTGCGCCGAAGAAGCCAGCAAAGACATCACCATCGCCACCAACCTGATCGAATCGCGCACCCTGATCGGCGATGATCAACTGCGCCAGCAGATGTACACCCAAGTCACCGCCGATAGCGTCTGGTCAAGCCAACAATTTTATAAAGCCAAGGTAAAAGAGCAGCAGAAGCGCCACTTCCGCACCAACGACACCGAATACAATCTTGAGCCCAACATCAAAGATTCTCCAGGCGGTTTACGCGACCTGCAGACCGTCGGCTGGGTGGCCAAGCGCCACTTCGGTGCGACCTACCTGAACGGCCTAGTCGACCAAGGTTTTCTGACCGAGAGCGAGCTCGACGCACTGAACAAAGGCGAGCTGTATCTGTGGACGGTACGCTACGCGCTGCACATGCTGACCGACCGCTGCGAAAACCGGCTACTGTTTGACCACCAACGCACCCTGGCCGACTTTTTCGGTTACGAAGATACCGAAGGCAAGCTGGCGGTTGAGCAGTTTATGGGCAAGTACTACCGCATTGCGATGTATCTGGCCGAGTTCAACGAAATGCTGCTACAGCACTTTGAAGAAGAGCTACTCGAGCAGGAAACCAATCAGCAGATAACACCGCTCAACAACCGCTTCCAGGTTCGCTGCAACCATATCGAAGTCACTCACGACCACGTCTTCACCCAAACCCCGTTTGCAATGATGGAAATGTTTGTGCTGCTAGCGCAAAACCCTGAACTCGAGGGTGTGCGCGCCTCCACCATGCGGCTACTGCGCGAGAGCAGACAACTCATCGACGATGATTTTAGCAACGATATTCGCAACACCACCCTATTTATGGAGCTACTGCGTTCCCCCGAAAGGGTTGCCACCGAGCTACGTCGCATGACCCGCTACGGCATCCTCGGCCGCTACCTACCCGAATTTGGCAAGATCGTCGGCCAGATGCAACACGACCTGTTTCATATCTATACGGTCGACGCGCATACCCTCAAAGTCATCCTAAACATGCGCCGCTTCCGCCACGAAAACCAACGGGAGAAGTTCCCGATCGCCAACCGAATTGTGCGCGAAGTGCCCAAGGTTGCACTGCTGTACATTGCCGGCCTGTACCACGACATCGGCAAAGGACGCGGCGGCGACCATTCCGAACTCGGCGCCGAAGACGCGATCCTATTCTGCCAACGCCACCACCTCGGCAAGTGGGATACCCACCTGGTCAGCTGGCTGGTGCGCAACCATCTGCTGATGTCGATGACCGCACAGCGCAAAGATATCTCCGACCCGGAAGTGATCCACGACTTCGCCATGCGAGTGCGTGACATCACCCATCTTGACTACCTCTACACCATTACCGTCGCTGACATCTGCGCCACCAACAACACTCTGTGGAACAACTGGCGCGCCTCGCTGATGCGTCAGCTCTACGACGCCACCAAAAAAGTGCTGCGCCGCGGCTTGGCCAACCCGATCAATAAAGAGGATCTGATCGAGCAGGTCCAGAAAGAAGCACTCGATCTGTTGCGCCACGAAGGGATCAGCGATTACAGCGCCGAGTGCATGTGGGCCACTCTGGGCGAGGAGTACTTTCTGCGTGAAGACGCCGCCGATATCGCCTGGCACACCGAGGCGATTCTAAACCACGGCGACCCGGGACAGCCGCTGGTTCTAGTCAAAGAAACCAGCAGCCGAGTCCACGAAGGTGGCACCAAGATATTCATCTACACCCGCGACCACGAAGGTCTTTTTGCCGCCTCAGCCGCAGCGCTGGACCAGCTCAACCTGAGCATCCAGGACGCCGACATCATCACCAACGATGATGGCTTCAGTTACAACACCTTTATCGTTCTGGATCAGGAAAACCAGCCCATCGGCAACGATCCAGAGCATATCCTCAAGATCAAGGACACCCTGGTCGAGGAGCTGGACGATCCGGCCGACTACTCCGCCATCGTCCAGCGCCGCACGCCGCGCCAGTTAAAGCTGTTCGCTATGCCGTCGCACGTCACCCTCAGCACCGACCCAGCACGCCAGCTCACCACGATAGAGCTGACCACCTCCGACCGCCCCGGCCTGCTTGCCCGGGTCGGCAAGGTGTTCCTCGAATGCCAGATTCACCTGATCAAAGCGCACATCGTTAACGTCGGTGAAAAAGTCGAAGACGTATTCTTTATTACCGATGCCCAAGGTCAAGCCATTACCGACCTGGCGCAGACCGAGCAACTGCAACAGCGTATCTGCGAGGAACTCGATCGCCAGCTAGACACAGCCTAAATGGCTCGCAGCCCCCTGCCGTAGCTGACATTTGTCAGCTCGCAGAGGCACCTCTATAATTGTCGACTCAAAAACGACCGACAGCTCCTTAGGACGCGCAATGAACCCCGATCTTCACAAGCTGCAACCCTACCCCTTCGAACAACTCAATGCGCTCAAATCGGCCGTTACACCACCAGCCGAACTAGCCCATATCGCCCTGTCTATCGGTGAGCCTAAGCATCCGGCACCGGCATTTGCCCGCGACACCCTCAGCGCCAATCTGGATCGCCTCTCGGGCTACCCCACCACCAAAGGTCTCCCCGAACTTCGACGCACCATCGCCAACTGGGCCGAAAGGCGCTTTCAGCTCGACCGCCTCGACCCTGAGACTCAGGTACTACCCTGCAACGGCACCCGTGAAGCACTCTTTGCGCTGACTCAAACGGTGATCGACCGTAGCCAGCCGCAACCACTGGTGGTTAGCCCTAACCCGTTCTACCAGATCTACGAAGGTGCCGCCTACCTGGCCGGTGCCGAACCCTATTTCGTAAACTGTATAGCTGACAACGGCTTTCTGGCCGATTTTGACGCGGTACCCAGCGACATCTGGCAACGCTGCCAACTGCTGTTTCTGTGCTCGCCGGGCAACCCCACCGGTGCGGTGGTTCCACTCGAGCAGCTAAAAAAACTGATCGCCCTGGCCGACCGGTACGATTTTGTTATCGCCGCCGACGAATGCTACTCCGAGATCTACTTCGACGAAGCCCAGCCGCCGGTAGGCCTGCTGCAAGCCTGCGCCGAATTGGGCCGTCACGATTACCGTCGCTGCCTGGTGTTTCACAGCCTGTCCAAGCGCTCCAATCTGCCAGGACTGCGCTCGGGCTTTGTCGCCGGCGATGCCGAACTGATCGGCAAGTTCCTGCTCTATCGCACCTACCACGGCTCCGCTATGCCGATCTACTCGCAACTGGCCAGCATCGAAGCCTGGAACGACGAAGCCCACGTGGCCGATAACCGTGGCCAATACCGGGCCAAGTTCGATGCGGTGCTACAGCGCCTCGATGGCGTACTCAAGGTATCGCGCCCCGATGCAGGTTTCTACCTGTGGGCAGAAACCCCGATCGACGATGCCGAATTCGCCCAACAACTGTTTGCCCAGCAACATATCACCGTACTGCCTGGCTCGTTCTTGTCACGTCAGAGCGGCGACGTGAATCCGGGCAAAAATCGGGTACGGATGGCACTGGTAGCCGAACTCGACGAGTGTATCGAAGCGGCCGAACGGCTGGTTCGTTTCTGCCACAACCTCTAAACGGAGGACAGATTATGACCACGCTATACGGCATCAGCAATTGCGACACCATCAAGAAGGCACGTAAGTGGCTCGATGGCCAAAACGTCGACTACCGCTTTCATGATTACCGCAAGCAGGGGCTCGAGCGCGATCAACTCGAAGCCTGGGCAGACGAACTCGGCTGGGAAGCGCTGCTCAACCGTCGCGGCACCACCTGGCGCCAGCTACCCGAAGACACCAAAGCCGCCGTTGACCGCGACCAGGCTATCGATTTAATGCTGCAACAACCAGCGATGATCAAGCGACCACTGCTCGATCTGGGCCACAGCCGAAAACTTGGCTTCAAGGAAGCCGAGTATCTCAGCTACTTTTAACCAATATTACTGTTAAGCTTTTGCTACTAAACCCTTTGCAACCAAATTCCCGGAGATCCCCATGAGCGGTACCGCATTTTGTCTCGGCCTAGGCGTCGGCACCAAATCTTCCAACGGCGACTGGCTAGAGGTGTTCTACGCCAAGCCCATCTTTGAGCCCTGCAACAACCTGCTCAAAGCACTGACCGATGCCACTGGTTACGACAGTGGCAACCAAGCGATCGAGCTTGATGCCGACGCGCTGGCCAAAGTCGAAGCCGCGTTTGCCTCGGTACACGCCGAAGATCAGCAGCAGATCGCCGCCACCCTCAAAGGCTCCAGCCAGCCGCTGGTACTGTGCATCCTGGCCGACGACGACCAGCCTAGTTCTACCCCCGAGACCTACCTCAAGCTACAGCTGATCTCGCAGCGGATGGTCAAGCCGCACAGCATCAACCTGACCGGCATGTTTGGCCTGCTACCCAATGTCGCCTGGACCAACCAAGGCGCCATCGCACTGGACGAACTACCCCAGCGTCAGCTTGAAGCCCGTGCCCAAGGCGAACTGCTCGACGTTCATTCGGTCGACAAATTTCCCAAGATGGCCAACTACGTGGTCCCAAGCGGCGTCCGTATCGCCGCCACCTCACGGGTACGGCTCGGTGCTTATCTGGGTGAAGGCACCACCATCATGCACGAAGGTTTCGTCAACTTTAATGCCGGCACGATGGGCACCAGCATGATCGAAGGCCGCATCTCAGCAGGCGTGGTTGTCGGTGAGGGGTCTGACCTAGGCGGTGGCTGCTCTACCATGGGCACGCTTTCAGGTGGCAACGATGTTGTCATCGGTGTCGGCGAAGGCTGCTTGCTCGGCGCCAACGCAGGCCTCGGCATCCCGCTGGGCGACCGCTGCACCATCGAAGCCGGCCTCTACGTCACAGGCGGTTCCAAGGTGGTGGTACTCGACGACCAAAACAACGAAGTCGAAACCGTCAAAGCCGGCCTACTGGCAGGCAAATCCGACCTGCTGTTCCGCCGTAACTCGCTCAACGGCCGGATCGAAGTCAAAACCAACAAGTCGGCGATCGAACTGAATCATGAACTGCACGCGAATAACTGATTAACCAGCAGCTCAGTAAAAAAGAAACCCGCTTCGAGCGGGTTTTTTTTATGGCTGGCAATGTCCCCAAACCACTGATCAACATCAAACAATCACTCAGTTTATCCATGGCATTTTTCCCAATAGGGTCAATACTCAAAGTACTACAACAAATAAACCGATGGAGTGATGTTATGAATAGAATCGAGCCTCACACACCCGTTGTAGTCATGACCGGTTACCCCGACTGCCAACTGCATTATCAGGGATTTAAAGCCACTGTTATTGCAACAGAGGGCAGCGGTTATCTGGTTCGTGATCAGGATGGTCAGGAATACTTTTGTCAGCCCAGTGAGCTACTCGTCGATACCGACCCGCCCACTGATACCCATTGAGAACACATCCTTAACAAAACGCCCGCATGATGCGGGCGTTTTTAGTTCTAAGCTTTAAGTTTTAGTAACTACCCATCAACTAGAGGCTCAGTACCTTCTCGCCCCGAGAAATACCGGAGACTCCACTGCGGACCACTTCCAGCACGTTGGTGCTATCGATCACGGTAATAAAGGCGTCCAACTTGTCGCTAGAGCCGGTCAACTGCACGGTATAGACCGAACTGGTGACATCGATCACCTGAGCCCGGAAAATTTCGACGTTGCGCATCACTTCCGAGCGTTGCGAGCCCAGCGCCTTAACCTTAATCAGCATCAGCTCGCGCTCGATGTGATCACCCTCGGTCAGGTCGACCAGCTTAACCACCTCGATCAGCTTATTGAGGTGCTTGGTGATCTGCTCGATCACCCGGTCGTTGCCCACCGTGGTCAAGGTTAACCGAGACAGGGTCGGGTCTTCGGTGGGGGCTACCGTCAACGACTCGATATTGTAGTTGCGCTGCGCAAACAATCCGACCACCCGAGACAGAGCACCAGCTTCGTTCTCCATCAATATAGAAAGGATATGTCTCATGATCAGGTTCTCTCCGTCTTGTTCAACCACATATCGCGCATCGAGGCTCGTGGCACTTGCATCGGGTAGACATGCTCGAACGGATCGATGTGGACGTTAACAAACACCAACCGATCCTTCATCGCAAAGGCCTTTTCCAACGTCTCTTCCAGCTCCTCGGGTTTGTTCACTTCCAAACCAACATGACCATAGGATTCAACCAATTTGGTGAAGTCAGGCAACGACTTCATGTACGACTGCGAGTGACGGCTCTCGTAGTTGAGATCCTGCCACTGCCGCACCATTCCCAGTGACTGGTTGTTGAGGCAGATAATCTTTACCGGCAGGTTGTACTGCAAGCAGGTCGACAGCTCCTGAATGTTCATCTGGATACTGCCTTCACCGGTGATGCACACCACCTCTTCGTCGGGGAAGTTTAGCTTCACCCCCATCGCGGCTGGCAAACCGAAGCCCATCGTGCCCAGACCACCGGAGTTGATCCAGCGACGCGGCTTGTTGAATTTGTAGTACTGTGCGGCAAACATCTGGTGCTGACCTACGTCAGAGCAGATATAAGCATCGCCCTTGGTGACGTCGCACAGTGTTTCAACCACTTTTTGCGGCTTCAGCAACTCCGAATCGTCGGTCTTGTAACGACCGCCGTGACGACCACGCCACTCTTCGATCTGCTGCCACCAGCTATCGTGCGACTCACCATCAAGCTCAACCGTAGAGGCATGAACCTGCTTGAGAATTTCGGTCAACACCGAATCCAGCGGACCAACGATCGGCACATCCGCAGCGACGGTCTTTGAGATCGACGACGGGTCGATGTCGACATGGATCAACTTGGCGGTGGGACAGAACTTCTCGGTGCCGTTGGTGATCCGGTCATCCAGCCGCGAGCCCAAATTGAGGATCAGATCGGAATGATGCATCGCCATGTTGGCCTCAACCGTGCCGTGCATACCGGGCATGCCCAGGAACTGACGGTCGGTACCCGGGTAGGTACCCAGCCCCATCAAGGTGTTAATGACCGGGTAGTTCAGATGCTGCGACAGCTCGATCAGTTGTTCCGACGCGTTAGCATGGATCACCCCGCCCCCGGCCAAAATGACCGGCCGTTTGGCCTTGAGCAGCAGCTCGACCGCTTTCTTGATCTGGCCACTGTGGCCCCGGCTGACCGGGTTGTAGGAGCGCATCTTGATCGACTTCGGATAGACGTATTCGTAACGCTCGGTTGGCGTGGTCATATCCTTAGGAATATCGACGACTACCGGGCCAGGGCGTCCGGTGGAGGCGATATAAAACGCCTTCTTGAGAATCATCGGAATGTCTTCCGGCGATTTAACACTCAGATTATGCTTCACCACTGGGCGGCTGATCCCCATCATGTCGCACTCTTGGAATGCGTCTTCACCGATCAGGTGACTCATCACCTGACCGCTAAGAATAACCATCGGGATCGAGTCCATGTACGCGGTGGCGATACCGGTGATCGCATTGGTGGCACCGGGACCAGACGTGACCAGCACCACACCAGGTTTACCGGTAGCGCGCGCATAGGCATCGGCCATATGGGTTGCGGCTTGCTCGTGACGCACCAGAATATGCTCTACCGCATCCTGTCGAAACAGCGCATCATAAATGTGAAGTAGCGCGCCACCCGGATAGCCGTAGATGTATTCAACACCTTCGTCTTTCAGGAAACGGGCAATCATGTCACCGCCAGAAAGTAATTCCACTTTTGTCACCCTCAAACCTTTTGCAACCGCGACGCGCTAACCGCGACATCTGGCTGCTGTATCAAAAGATTGTGTATAGATACACGACCACCACACTCAACACCCGACCAACCACATCAACTAGGATGGGATATTCAACTACCGGGCTTAAGCGTAACCAGACAGGGCGTCTGGTACAGGTCGTTCAGGGTGTGTATTGCGACAATGCGTCTGCCAATACGGGTTGAGTTAAAATAAGCCCGGTAAAGCCTACTTCAGATAACGCCAGTGGTAGCTGAGCGTTACTGCCTAAACAAGAACGGGCAATATTGCCAGTATCATTGGCTGGCATCAATAGCCCGATGGCATAAAACGGCTATTTCTTGCCTTCTGTATCTTTTTAACAGGCGGTTGTAGGGCTACTGACAAAACTGTTTTATAGTTAAGAGCAGTTACTACTAAGAAAAAATAATGAGTCACAGGAGTCGCCATGAGCGCCATCGAGATCCGTAACCGCGACCGCACCATCGAAGAGCTGCGCGGGTTTATTAAAAAAGTGCTGGTGGAACCCGAGATCGTTCCCCATTTTTTAAATGTCGCCCGCGAGTTGATCGATGCCGACGATGCCGACAAACAGATCGCCGAGCAGATCAGCAGCACCACCAATGTTAAGATCCCTAACGAACACAGTACCGCCGACACCCTGTTTATCGAGCTTCTCAAAGAGGTCGTACGGGACGAAAAAGCGCTGTACTGATTGAGCAGTGCCGAGACATAAAAAAACGCGCGTCGCTATCCGGCTCGCGTTTTTTATTGTCCAACGATTGTACTACCGAGAGAACCTCTAGTCTTTATTAAACACGATCTGCTGATCTTCCAGTGCGGTCACAATCTTGTCGCCCGGACCAAACTTGCCCGATAAAATGGCTTCGGCCAGCGGGTTCTCAACATAGCGCTGAATCGCCCGCTTCAACGGCCGTGCACCGTATACCGGATCAAACCCCGCTTCGAGCAATGTGTCTAGCGCATCGCCTTTAAGTTCCAGCGTCAATTCGCGCTCGGCCAAACGCTCGGCCAAACGGCGCAATTGAATCTGAGCGATGCCACGCACCTGATCGCGTCCCAGCGGATGAAACACCACCACTTCGTCGACCCGATTGATAAACTCGGGACGAAAGTGAGTACCCACTACGTCCATCACCGCATCCTTGATCTGCTGATACTGATCGTCACTGTCGAACGCTTGAATCAGGTCCGACCCCAGATTCGAGGTCATCACAATCACGGTATTACGGAAGTCGACAGTACGCCCCTGGCCATCGGTCAGGCGACCGTCTTCGAGCACCTGCAGCAGCACATTAAAGACATCGGGATGCGCCTTCTCGACCTCGTCCAACAGCAATACCGAGTAGGGCCGACGCCGCACTGCCTCGGTCAGGTAGCCGCCCTCTTCGTAGCCGACATAGCCCGGCGGCGCACCGATTAGCCTAGCCACGGAGTGCTTCTCCATAAACTCGGACATATCGATCCGTACCATCGACTCTTCGGTATCAAACAGGAAAGTCGCCAGCGCCTTACACAGTTCGGTCTTACCGACACCGGTTGGGCCGAGGAACAGGAACGAGCCATTGGGGCGGCAGGGATCGGCCAACCCGGCCCGCGAACGCCGTACCGCATTGGATACCGCCACCACCGCTTCGTGCTGGCCGATCACCTGCTGGTGCAGCGCTTCCTCCATCCGTAGCAGCTTTTCCCGCTCGCCTTCGAGCATCTTCGACACCGGGATACCGGTCCACTTGGAGACGACTTCGGCCACCTCCTCTTCGGTCACTTTATTGCGCAACAAGGTATTGGTTGATTCGCACATTTCGGCCTGACTGGCCATATCGAGCTGTTTCTCCAGCTCGGGGATCACCCCGTATTGTAGCTCCGACATCCGCGCCAGGTTGGATTCACGCCGCGCCACCTCCATACTCTGACGCGCCTGATCGAGTTGTTCCTTGACCTGTTGCGACCCTTGCAATGCCGCTTTCTCGGTTTTCCAGACCTCGTCCAGATCGGAAAACTCGCGCTCGACCTTGTCGATCTGCGCTTCCAGTTCCTGCAGGTGTTTGCGTGAGGAAGAGTCTTTCTCTTTCTTCAACGCTTCACGTTCGATCTTTAACTGAATCAGTTTGCGTTCCAGCCGATCCATCGATTCGGGCTTGGAATCCATCTCCATCCGAATCCGACTGCCCGCCTCGTCGATCAGATCGATCGCCTTGTCCGGCAATTGACGGTCGGTGATGTAGCGGTGCGATAAGCGACAGGCGGCGATAATAGCCGAGTCGGCAATATCGACCCCGTGATGAATCTCATAACGCTCCTTCAAGCCACGCAGGATCGCCACGGTATCTTCAACACTCGGCTCGAGCACCATCACCTTTTGGAAGCGACGCTCGAGCGCCGCGTCCTTCTCGATATACTGGCGGTATTCATTTAGTGTGGTGGCACCAACGCAGTGCAGCTCGCCCCGCGCCAACGCTGGTTTGAGCATATTACCAGCATCCATCGAGCCCTCTGACTTGCCGGCACCTACCATGGTGTGCAATTCGTCGATAAACAGGATAATCCCTCCCTCCTGTTTAGACAGCTCGCTCAACACCGCCTTAAGGCGCTCTTCAAACTCGCCGCGATACTTGGCCCCTGCGATCAGTGCGCCCATATCCAGTGACAAAACCTGTTTGCCCTTGAGCCCTTCGGGGACTTCACCGTTGATGATCCGCTGCGCTAGGCCTTCCATGATGGCGGTCTTCCCGACCCCTGGCTCGCCGATCAATACCGGGTTGTTTTTGGTACGGCGCTGTAACACTTGAATGGTACGACGGATCTCATCGTCGCGGCCGATCACCGGGTCGAGTTTTCCGTCGGCGGCACGCTCGGTCAGGTTGACGGTAAAGCGATCTAACGCCTGACGACTCTCCTCGGCATTTTGGTCCGACACACTCTCACCGCCACGCACCCGCTCAATCGCGGCTTTCAAGCTGTCGGTATCACCACCTCCAGCGCGCATCAACTCTCCCAGCGAGCCTTTATCTTCCAGCGCCGCCAACACCACCAGTTCGCTGGAGATATATTGGTCTTTATGTTGCTGGGCGTATTTATCGGCCAGGTTGAATATTCGGCCAAGGTTGGGCGACATCCCCACGTCACCATCGGGGTGCTGTACCGACGGCAACGCCTCGATCTGCTGCTCCATTCCCTGGCGCAGTTTCTGAACGTCAAAGCCGGCTTGAGCCAGCAGTGATTTAATACTGCCGCCCTTCTGCTCCAGCAGTTTATAGGTCAAATGGACCGGCTCGATCACCGAGTGGTCTTTGCCCACCGCTAACGATTGCGCTTCGCTAATCGCCTCTTGTAGTTTGCTGGTTAAACGGTCAAGTCTCATAGAACCCCCTTCTCAAGCATCCGGGTGCGTCGATACAGTGTCGACGTAAATGTGAATCACATTGATTTGAATATGGGCATTTAGGCAAAGTTCAAGCGCAGACCATACGAATATCAGGAAAAACTAATACTAGTCGCACAATCTTAACAACCGGGGCGGATCCAGACTAACGACGCCATTCGCCCGCTGCGACCATCACGACGGTAGGAAAAAAATCGCTCAGCATCGGTGAAGGTACAGTAATCACCACCATAGATCGCGGTAATGCCGATCTGGCTTAAGCGAAGCCGGGCCAGTTGATAGATATCGGCCAACCAGGTATTCCTAGCCCGGTCGTGCGGCACAAACGCCGCTTCGGCTTCGGCCTGTTGACGACAAAACTGCTGTCGCACTTCGCAACCGACCTCAAACGCTTGCGGGCCGATAGCCGGCCCCAGCCAGCACATCAACTCGTTGGCAGGAAGCGCTAACGCTCGAAAGGTCGATTCCAGCACCCCGTCGGCTAGTCCGCGCCAGCCGGCATGGGCCGCTGCGACGCGCGTTCCCTGACGGTTGCAGAACAGTACCGGCAAGCAATCGGCCGTCATCACCAAACACGCGATACCCGGCTGAGTGGTGATCGCGGCATCCGCTTCGATCACCGCCCCGACCCGGCTTAACCGTGCCACCTCGGTGCCGTGAACCTGGCGCAACCACTGGCAATCGACACCTTGATCCAACGCCGTTTGCAATAGCTGCCGATTGGCCCGGACATGCCGAGGATCGTCGTCAACATGGTCGCCCAGATTCAGCGCGTCAAATGGGGCTTGGCTGACCCCGCCTATTCGCGTAGTAGACAGCGCAGCAATCGAGTCTGGCGCAGGCCAATCGGGAACGATCAGCCGCAGCGAATCAGACCCGACCGGATCCGCCATATCAGAGCTGCTCCATTGTCTGAGCGTCGATGGCAAGTTCCTCCAGCAGTGCCAGCATATCTTCGGGGAGCGGCACTTCCCAAGACATCAACTCTTCGGTGGCGGGGTGGTACAGCTCCAGTCTTTTGGCGTGCAATGCTTGACGTTTGAATCCCCGCAATTGCTCTTGCAATTCAAAACTGATCCCCTTGGGCTGGCGCATCCGGCCGCCGTACTGAGGGTCGCCGACCAATGGGTAGCGGATATGCGCCATATGGACCCGGATCTGATGGGTCCGCCCGGTCTCAAGTTTGAGCCGGATATGGGTATGACCACGGAATTTATTCAGCAGCCGATAGTGAGTGATCGCTTCCTTCCCCATCATCGGGCTGACCGCCATCTTCTGGCGCTGTTTGGAGTGGCGCCCGAGTGGTTCATCGACACAGCCACCGCCGGTCATAACGCCGCATGTCACGGCTTCGTATTCACGCCCCATCGCCCGCTCTTGTAGCTGCGCCACCAGATCGGTTTGTGCCTCGAGCGTTTTGGCTACCACCATCAGACCGGTGGTATCTTTATCCAGTCGATGGACAATACCGGCACGTGGAACCCCGCTAATATCGGGGCAGTGGTGCAACAGCGCATTCAACAACGTGCCATCGTGATGGCCTGCTGCCGGGTGAACCACCAGCCCTGCCGGCTTGTTCAGCAGCAGAATATGGTCGTCTTCGTAGATCACATCGAGATCGATCGCCTCGGGCTGCCAGCGCTCCTCTTGCTGGATAGCGGCTTGTACTTCAACCTGCTCACCACCCAGCAATTTATCTCGGGGGCGTAACTGGCCACCATTAACGGTCAGCTCGCCACTTTTAATCCAACCCTTGAGTCGGGAACGAGAATGTTCTGGAAAAATCTGCGCTACAGCTTGGTCGAGACGAAGCCCCCCCAGATGGTCTGGCACGGTAGCTTGAAGGTGAATCGCTTGTGTCATGTAAATCCTGTTGCCATCAACATTAACCCAACCACCAAGAGTGTTGGGTTTGAAGGGCTGCTGTGGTTAAATAATCCGCCCAGTATAACCGAATCCTGCGCATTCAGGCGCGACTCGGATGGGTTTATCGATGTAGCACGTGGCTCATCTAACTTTCCACCAATGAGATCCGGACGATGAAGTACTTCGTCAAGTTGACGCTTGTCTTAACCTTTATCAGTTTGCTGAGTGGCTGTGCGCTATTCGGTAGCGATAACGAAGAGTTCGATATCCCGGAACCCCAGCTGTGGGAAGAGGCCAAAGCCCTTCTCGATGAAGGCAACTACGAAATAGCGACAACAAAACTGGAGTTACTAGAATCGCGTTACCCATTCGGACGTTATTCCGAGCAGGCACAGCTGGAACTGATTTTCGCCTATCACAAGCAGAGTAAACCGGCAGAAGCGGTGGCGGCGGCCGATCGTTTCATCCGACTCCACCCACAACACGAAAACGTCGACTACGCCTACTATCTGCGCGGGCTGACCCACTTCCTGCAAGATCAAAGCGTGATCAATCGCTTTCTACCGACCGACATGTCGATGCGCGATCCGGGCGCGGCCAAAGATTCCTTTGACGATTTCGCCACCCTACTCGAGCGTTATCCCAACAGCCAACACGCGCCAGACGCCCGTAAACGGATGATCTTCTTGCGCAATCAACTGGCGCAATACGAGATTCACGTGGCACGCTACTACCTTCGCCGTGGCGCCTTCGTCGCCGCCACGAACCGCGGCCGCTATGTCGTCGAAAACTTTCCCCAGTCCACCTCCACCGCCGATGCGCTGGCTGTGATGGTGACCGGCTATACCGAGCTGGGACTGACCGATCTGGCCGCCAACGCCCAGGCGGTACTCGATCAAAACTACCCCAATTACCCCGGCCTAGCTGCCGAATAACTTAACGGGACCTGCGAATGGACCGCCAAGCCATTATCGACGAGATGCGAGTATTGCCGGAGATCGATCCGCAGTTTGAGATTCAGCGCCGTATCGATTTTATTAAGGCCCGCCTGCAGCAATCTGGCTTGAAACACTTGGTACTCGGAATCAGCGGCGGGGTGGACTCCTCTACCTGTGGTCGCTTGGCCCAACTCGCCATCGAACAGCTCAATCAAGCATCTGAAATCGAGCAATACCGTTTTGTCGCCGTCCGCCTACCCTACGGCATTCAAGCCGATGAAGACGACGCTCAGACCGCGTTAGCGTTTATCCAACCCAGCGATAGCGTCACGGTTAACGTCAAGACAGGTGTGGATGGCATTCATCAGGACACGCTCCTGGGGCTGCAGCAACAAGGCCTGCTCAACGCTGCCGATGCAGCCATCGACTTCTCCAAGGGTAACGTCAAAGCCCGCGCTCGGATGACGGCGCAATACCACCTAGCTGGGGTGCTTGGAGGCTTGGTGCTAGGCACCGATCATTCGGCGGAAAACATCACCGGTTTCTACACCAAGTTCGGTGACGGCGCCTGCGATCTGGCCCCCCTATTTGGACTGAGTAAACGCCAGGTTCGCTTATTGGCCGAAAGTTTGGGGGCACCCGTAGCCTTAGTCCGCAAGACCCCTACCGCAGATCTCGAATGCCTCGAGCCTCAAAAAGCGGATGAACAAGCGCTTGGGGTCAGTTACGACCAGATCGACGATTACCTCGAAGGCCGCTCAGTCAACGACTCGGTAGCAGACAAGATCACCGCGATCTACCTCAAGACCCAACATAAGCGCCAACCGATTCCGACAATCTACGATTAGCGCCAACTCGTTAGCCGCGTAACGACCAACAATAGGGTTGCGGGTCGACCTGCGGCGCTCTATCGAGCATCAGATCGGCCACCAAGCGGCACGACGCAGGCGCTAACACCAGCCCATTTCGGTAATGACCTGCGTTCAGATAGAGATTATCGAAACCGTCAACTTGGCCGATATAGGGCACCCCGTCGGGTGATCCGGGGCGCAATCCCGCCCATTGAGCCTCGACCGGACACCGCGCCAAAGCAGGCAGAATCGACAGCGCCGATTGGTGTAGCGACGCATAGGCTGACTCGGTTACCCGCTTATCGAACCCTTCACGCTCAAGCGTGCTACCGATAAGAATCCGGCCATCGGCACGCGGAATCAGGTAGCGACCACCGCTCAGCACCACCCTATCCAGCAACGGCAACTTGCCCTTATAAGCATCGGTATTAAACAGCATCATCTGTCCCTTAACGGGCTCCACGGCTAGCGTTAGCCCGAGCTGCCCCATCAATTCGCCACTCCAAGCTCCCGTCGCAATCAAAAACTGATCGGCTTCAAATCGGCCCGCCGAGGACTCAACCGCCACCAAACGTCCGGCTGACGAGACCAGTCCGCTAACCTCAGCCTGAGTTACTAGCGTCACCAACGAATTAAGCTCGAGCGAGCGCCGCAATGCCTGACCGAGTCGGGGGTTACGAATGCTGGCCACCTCGGGCATCCATATTCCTGCCGGTTGATTAAGCTGAATATGCGGTTCTAACTCACGGATTCGGTCGGCATCGATACGCGACAACGGCCGACTATGCTGCATCGCCCATTGCAACGCCTCAGTTTCATCGTCAACCTCCAACATCAGTAAGCCTTTATGACGCAGCTCGGGGGCGATCCCTGTTTCGCGTTCCAGCTCACGTGACAAGACCGCATAGCGGCCCTGGGACCAGCTAGCTAACGCAGTGACCGCATCCAGATAACGCCATGGATACAGCGGCGAAACGATGCCACCCCCAGCCCAGGAGGCCTCTTGCGCCACACCTCCTCGATCTAGCACCGTGACTCGACAACCGGCAGCCGCCAGTTCCCGAGCCGCCATCAACCCCATCACCCCTGCACCGACGATTACGATATCCGCTTGTGGCTGAACCGCCATAGATCACTCCTGTACCAGCAAGACAAAAAACCAAGCCACACCATAGGACAGCGAGACGATTGCCTCAAGCAATCGTTAACCTAAGAAGCCTCTGGTCAAGCCCTCTAATAGATCAGAGGGTAGCGACAAGCAACAGCCGCCGTCCGTAATCGACCCGAGTGCGGTAGCACCAGTTCACGCTGCAGCGCCAGATCACCACTGTTATGGCCAACACAAAAAGTGCCATTCAACGACCCCAACGCACCCGAATCATCGTAGGCGATATAATCACCACGATTCCACATCAACTGCTGAGTCAGCGCCATAGGTTGCACGACCTGTAACAACTCATCGCCTTTGCTGGGATCAAACTGCCGATCGCGATCCTGATCGACAAACATCAACCAGCCCTGATGCCAAGAGACGCGTCCTGTCGAATCGCTTCCCGCGCACTCGTCGTCGGTTCCAGCCTGCCGACACAGCAACACTCGCTGGCCTCGCTTGATCGCCTCAGAGCGTGCCCACATCAACGAAGTACGCAGTGTTTGCATCAGCGTATCGGCCTGACTCTCTGATACAAAATGAGTAAAACTGCTAGCGCCAGCGGTGCTGAGTGTCGCCACCACCGCTAACGACACCACCAATTCAGGCAATGTCAGACCGCACTGTATAAACGAAAACGGCACCGAAGGGTGCCGTCGAACGAGCTTCCTGCTCATAATCTTGCTCCTGTCTAATCCGTGACAGATTGTTGTTAATTACTACCCACAACAAGAGCAAGTATAGACGCTATCCCAGCGTCGCTTGATAACTCAGCTTACGGCCAACAATCACCGCTACCACTTTGACTCCGCGCACCGGTATGCTGCAGGGTCAAGGTACCGCAAGTATCGCTTGCCTGCGCATTTTTAGGCAGTGCCGAAATACTGAACGAAGTCGCCGCTGCCTCTACCCGCAGATCATAATACTTATCGCCGCCATCCAACGGAGCCTCACTGGGAAACAAAGAGGGGTCTGGAGTAGACGCGGTACCACCCGAAACAGTCCCCACATAGGTGCTATTCACAGTAAAGTGCCGCTCCATCGCCCCAGCAAACGACACCAGCGCCGCCATACCGTCAGCGCGCCGCGCCTTCTCTACGTATTGAACATACGACGGGTAAGCGATAGCTGCAATGATGCCGACAATCGCCACTGTGATCATCAGTTCAATCAGAGTAAAACCCGATTGTAGTTTCATCTGTTTCAACTCTTGTTTCATTAACTCGCCTTATTGTTACTGCAATTGTTGCCAGGATTGACGACCGCCATCATCGGGACCGAGTAACCCTAAGTCGTCCGTTTTCTTATCATCATCATCATCATCATTAAAGAACAAACGGTCTTGCTTACCCATATCAAGCACTGAGGCACCACCCTGCATCGACTGATTACTCAAACCCGAGAGTGAAACCTTAACGTCAACGCCATTCTTGTTGACGGTGATCTTGTCGTCATCATCGTATTTTCCGTCACGATTGATATCGAAGGGGGTTAACTCTTCCGAACTACCTGTGAACGCATCCAGAGCCATAATCCAGCCACTACCTCCAAAATCACACGGATCAGTCGAGGGTGTTAGGGTTTCAAATATAACCCTACCGCCGCGCAGTAAGGGTACATTAACGACCCGCTCGCCCTTGGCGGTTGCAGTCGTCAGCTTAAGATCCATATACCAACCGGTTGCGGGGGCATTACCAATATAATTGACTGAGTTGTCGCTCGTCACCCGCACATCAAACTCTGTTCCGAAGGTCGCTTCGAAGTCGATTGTCTGTTCAACCAACTTAAACTTACTATCGGCAGCATCGCGATCACCCTCGACTGCCACACCTTGATCCCAAATACCATAAAAGCTCTGAACCTTAGGAGAACCACCTACGACATTATCTTGAGTTTCAAAATACTTCCCCGTACCGAAGTAAACCATTACCCCGCCCTGAGAGTGAGGTCCTACCTGAGGCTTGGCGGTGATGGGCTGAGTATTACCTGGGGCAACCGAATCCTGAGCAACAAACAACGGCTTAGGAATAACATCATCAGTAAGATCGGCAGGGGTGCCGTTATCTTCGTAGAAAGCAAAATCCCAGTTGCTGTGCTGCGCATCGGAAACATCGATTTTCCATAGGTTACCCTTAAGGTCACCGGCATAGATCGCATCCGCATTCAGGTCGCCATCTGAATCAATCACAACCGGTGTTGCCATACCATTATTGCCACTAACACCCGTATTGAACTCTTTTATCAACGCTCCCGAGCGCAGGTCCACGACATAGACAATCGCCTCCTTACTAGCACTGTCGTAACCGTTAGAAAAAATCGCAGCCCACTGGTCATTCGCCATGCGAGCAATCGTAGCTTCACCCATCGTTACCCCTAGATTGGCAAAATCAAGCGTACTGGCCGCTGACAAAGTAGTGGGATCAACTTCCCACAATACGTCTGTAGCAGCAAAACTAGATGGCGTTGTAACATCGAGTGCATATACACCCTTTCCACCAGCACCTAAAGTACCAACGAGAACGCTACTCCAGGCAGAATCATTACTAGGCTGCCCATCCTGATCGATATACGCATCCGAGACAGCAGGCGTACCATCAACGAAGAAGCGATGGTCGTAGCCTTGTTTAGATAAAGATGCCAAGTTGCTATAGACAGCACGTGGGACATAGCCGAATAATTCGATGCCGGTGTCAGCATCAAAGCCATGCAGCATGCCATCGTTAGCACCGACGTAAAGTGCCTTCTTGCGTGTCAAGTAGCTGGCTAACTCTCTAAACTCACCGTACTTTGTCCCCTCAGCACCATCTAATTTCGCGTAACCAAAATTATCCCTGCCTACAAAACGGGGGTTCGAGTTAACGATATCTCCTAAAAGAGTGTCTCGATCTCTAAACAGTCCGTTATTTTGAACTTCGTTGCTCTGATCGCCGCGTAGATAATCAATTTCATCATCACTCAAAGGAGTAACAGAAACCGATAAAGCAGCAGCAGAGACCGTGGAATTGTTAGCGGTATCAAATGAGAACCCTGCAGAGCCATCCCAGCTATAGATGTTTCGATTATCTGCTGCGAGAAATGAGGCGTCCCAAGCCTTGGTACCCAGTGCACCCGTCGATAAAATAGGAAATGCCACGAGTTCGCCACTCCAATCGGCACTGGAAAAAGAGGCTTGATAGGTTTGAGTTTCGGTATTCAGGCGAGTAGAACTAGCCGTTACGGCTGTTGAGCTGGAGGACAGATCCTGAATATCGCTAAAATTATCGCTCAGTGCATTAACCAGCTTGTCGGGACGAGATGCCAGCACATAGTTATCCGGCTCGCCCGATGTTTTACTATCCCACTCGCCGGCATCGGGCACACCATCTCCATCAGCATCGACAAAACCGCCATATTTTCCCGCCAACCACAGCATGTTCATCTGCCCAACAAGCGGGTTACTTTTATATTCCTGAGTATCGATCATGAAGGTAGTAATGGTCTGATCGCCTGAGAGGTCAGAGCGAACATCTTCGGTATTGGCGTAATACGCTAGGCCTGCGATGTAATAAGAGTTTTCCTTTTGTGGATCGGGGCTGGTCCCCATCACCTGACCAAGCTTGCCCATATGTTTTGCAGAGCTGTCATTCAAGGCTCCACTACCATCCTCAGGGCACAGATCAATAGTACAACCGATCCGTTGATTAGTGCCGTTAAGGCCTTCTAGATCCCCAACCTTATTCGTCAGGGTCGTCACGTTAATATCTGCGTCCGGATTTGAGGGCTCGCCATAATCTAATTCGTCATCGGCGATAGTGCCATCGCCATCAATATCGTACCCCGTTAATGTGTGGCCATTAAACGTTTTTGAAGTGAAATGCGTTCCCGGTAACTTCTTATCGTGCCAAGGGTTGGCATCGTTAATCCCCAGAATAAAATTTTTCTGACAACTGTATTGAATCGGGTCTTGCCATGCCGTTATGGCTGGAAAATCACCTAAATCGGCATTTGAGAGCACATCAATATATTCCGGTGTACGGCCTAAATTTTTGTAATAGCGAATCGACTCATAAAACAGCTCACTGGCGGGATCACGAGATTTATAGCCTGCATCACTGAATTTATTCAGGTAATTAATAACCCCTGAGTTACTAACACCGCTAGCGCTTGCTTCTGATGCAACAGGGTTATTGATCAACAACCCGTCACTACCAAACTCTGCCAGCGGATTCGTCTGTTCCCCACCACTGCCATCGGGTTCATTCGGCCCGACGTATTTCATATTGGAACGCAGCACACCTCCATCCGCTTCTTTTTTGAGAGAAAAGCTAGTGACACCGAAACGCATGCTATCGGCATTTTTCTGGACCAACCCTTCAGGTTTATAGTAACTGCCATATTGCTGACAATTTGACTCAACCCCTACCGTAGAATCACAAACCTGAACATTCAGGTCATAGGTTGCTTTTTCGCTACCATCACGAGTTGTGCCAAACTTAATTCCCCAATTGGTATTATCGATATAAATTTCGCCATCAGACCAAGGCGTCACCGTTGACGGCGCCACATTGGTCCCCGAGCTCAAATACTTATGCGGGAACCAACTATCGGTATCCTGCTTCTTCATCCGCTGAATAACGGTTTCAGTGGTCGTATCTACCACCCGATTCCCGCCAGTCATGGTCCAAACAAACATGTCAATGGCAGTCATTGAGGCCCAGTTCATAAAATTACCACTGAACCGCCCCGAACAATCATGCGCAGTACTCAGCACCGCACTCTTGGGTTCAAACCTATTACTGCTGGTGTTGTAGCTATAGCACTTGTTGGGATTAAAATAACCGAGATAGACTTCTGCGGGGATATAACAGGTGCCGACATCGCCACCACCTTTCGTCACGCGGCCGCTACATGCAGCCCCCCCAGCCAACGTTCCAGGCTGATCATTGTAGGCAGCACCACCCATTGGCGTTTCCACCGACATATTAATCAGCACATTAGAGGCTGCCGTGGTCGAGACATGCAGCGGCACTTGAGAGATCGTGCCACTAAAAGCCAAGTTGGCAACCAACGCGCTATATAGCCCTAGTAGGGTCTTGATCGTTAATTGCTTCATTGTTCCCTCGCTTGGCCTAGACAGGCCGCTATCTCTTATAAACCGTTTGCAGGATGACTTGGGTAGTCTCGGTAGAGCCAACCGCCTTCGTCGTTACCCGATAAAAAGTTTGGCTGTCCTGGACCTTTCCCACTTCCAAGTCATCCGTCATCTTCGCCGTGGCCCGCATCTGTTCGATGATGTACAAAGGCTCACTTGCCAAATGTGCATTCAAGGTCACATCTGTCAGTTCGTTACGTGCTGAGCTGACCGCCCACGAGGCGCTCATCGAAGCCAACACATCGTCCATCTGCCCATAAAGCCCAGCGGTACCATCAAAATCAGGCACTATCGTTTCATCTTCTAAAAACTGTTCCCCGGCTCTTAATCCCGACTCCGCAGCTTGAAACGCGGTATTGCGGTTCTTGAGATTACCGGCCATCTTCTCTTCCATCGAGGTGTCGCGAATGCTAGCCAGCCCCATGATCGTCAAGACAACCAAAACGATCATACAGATGATCAGCGTAATGCCTTGCTGTTTATCTAAGGACGAATTAGTCATTACTATCAATCCAATCTGTTTCTTATAGCGATTGTTGATACAAATATTTTGCGCATACGATGATCGTTGACTGACTTCGGACCACCGTAGAAATCGATGAGAGTCGGTTCAACCATATTGTCTCGAAAACTGCGGACGACGAGGTGGACTTGAATGCTCACCACTTTATCCATATCCCCTGCAGCATTAACAACATCAGCATCAACAAAGTAATTCGCTGTTTTGTCATCATTAAGGTCGACACCATAAAGGAACTGTATGTTCTCGACGCCTTCCACCAGCTCATCACCGGCGGTCCAAGCGTCGGTTTCCGTTCCTCTGATCAGCGCAGGCTCACCGCTAACACCGGCACGAATCCAATAACGGATCGATTCAGCTTGGAAAACCGTGGCACTGTCATCAAATATAATCCCTAATCCATTTTGCTTATTCCCGGGAGTTTCATTGACGCTGCCGCCATTCTGATTATGGAGAATAATTTTATCTGAGGGGTTCGGAGTATCAGTTACCTGAAACATAACCCCCTCACTGCAATCAGATACAAGCAAAATATCACCCTTCTTGATGCCATCTGTTGAGGAAAGGTGAATATTGGGATTCGTAGTACTGGGAACCTTATCAACCGTGATGCCGCTGTCTCTTGCCCCCTGTAGAACAATAGCGTCAGGCTGGGCGGTGCCTCCAAACCATGCGGTATAGCCGGTGGATGCAGCGGGGACCTTGTTAAACCCAGCCACGCCCGCTGCAAAAACATTCGAACTAGCAGCGCCACTAAGAATACTCTGTATCGAAGTACTCGCAGAGCCATCACCATCCGCCATACAGCCCCAAAAATCAGCGGCCCGGATGTCTTTGGTCAGAAACGTCATCGCGAAGCGCCCATTTTCCTGTATCGCAGAGAGTTCCTGCTGAAATTCGTATGTTTCCTTAGCGCTAATAAACGTCTGCAACACCGCAGTAGTCAAAAACAAGCCCAGCACTAAAGCCACCATCAACTCGACCATAGAGAAGCCTGATTGGCGAATTGGTGTCACCTGCAACTTAGCTCGCATGCTCACAACCCAAAACTGAAAATAAAACTTTGTTCCGCAGTACCATCACGATTTTCATCCCAGCTGATTGATACAGTTTGAATACCCGAAGTAACCGCCAGCGATCCTGCTCCGTTGGGTAGCACCGCATCAAGCTGCTCAAACCACTCGAATATTTCCCGCTCGGCAACTTCCTTTGCCGTACAGCCGCTTCCAGTCACACTTCCGCTATAGCTGACACATGAATTCGCATGTTCAACCCCCTTGGAGGGGATCGCGCTAATATATTCATTTGTAGTAGTGCCTTCGGATCCCGCTGCATTCGCACGCATTTTATCGGCCAGGTCATAGGCCAAGATTGTTGCTTGACTGCGGAAATATGCGCTCTGGTTACTCTTCAGCGCCAGACTCTCCATCCCGATCAACCCTAGCACCCCCAGCGATAAAATCAGCACCGCCACCAGAATCTCGATCAGGGTAAAACCCTGTTCGCCATTCAACGTCCTATTAGGGGTATCGGCTAATATCATCATCGCTGCATGCTCAATTCATTCGTACTCGGCCGGTAGCACTGATAGAGAGTGTCTTAGACGTGCCATTTTTTGAAATAGTGAAGACACACTCGCCCCCAGTCGTTCCTCGAGATCCGCTGCTGGTATAAGTCAACGATTTACCACATGTGTAGCCAACAGCCGCATCGTCCGTATCACGTTCAATGACTTGTAGCAATTCATTACCGGAGGTAAACACCTGCCAGCCCGTTTGCCAGGTTGCGGCATTACTACAGGCACCATTGCTACCCGCGCACACGGTGATGGTCTCACCACGATTAATCGCTTCGGTACGCGCCAACGCCAAGCTCGTCGCCAGCCCTAGTCGTGCTTCATCGACTTGGCTACCGGAGATAATAGAATCGTAATTGGGGGAGGCAATGACCAACAATACGGCGACAATCGCTAGCACGATAAGCAGCTCGATTAACGTAAAACCGCCATGGTTATTACTGCTTGAACGCTTTCTCAGAGAGGAAAGCGCTAGGGAAAGCTTGTCTCGATCGTTATCCACACTCATCCTTAAATCCCGACTACTGGGCGCACCTTAGGATGATCCATAATCCTCACTGTGCTATAGCGCGCCAACAGGCAATACCGACTAATCGGTTTAGCTTACACATAAGATTAGCTCAATACATCCAACCGAGGGTATGACTTCCTGTGTACTTAATGATCAACATCAACTAATTGTGATTTATATCAGCTCAATAGAGATGATATCGACCTCAAAAAAGAGCATCTGTCCGGCTAGCGGGTGGTTGAAATCGATCGTCACGCGATCACCTTCAATAGACTGGACCACTCCGGGAAGCCCGCCCTGAGAGGGATCGGAGAAGCTGATCATCAGCCCAGGCTCCAACTCGATATCTTTGAATTCAGAGACGGCGAACTGTTGTATGTTGCTGGGGTTATGCATACCGAAGCCCTGTTCGGGTGCAATTCTAATCCGAGAATGATCGCCAGTAACCAGCCCCTGCAGGGCCTGCTCAAATCCTGGTAACAGGTTACCGTCTCCGTATTCAAACGTTGCCGGCGACTTCTGACGAGTCGTATCGACGATCTCACCATTCTCTAATTCTATCGAGAAATGAAGGCTCACGCGGGTACCAGGGCCTACAACCAGCTCTGTCATATCAATTCCTATCATCAATGATGGGGTTTGCTACATCGGCGTTGAGCGTCATAACCGATCAACTCAAGACGACGGCTTACGGCTGGCTACAAAACTATCCCACAGCAACAAAACGGCGCCTACGGTGATGGCCGAATCTGCAATATTGAAGGCGGGGTAGTAATGGTGCTGCCAATGCAGCGAGATGAAGTCGATCACATAACCCAACAGCAGCCGGTCGACCAGGTTGCCGAGCGCACCACCCAAAATCAGCGCCAGAGCGATGCTTAATACACGCTCGGCTCGGGATATTTTGCTCAACCAATGCAGCAGGTAACCGCCGACCGCTATCGCGATCAAGCTAAAAAACCAACGCTGCCAGCCCTCTTGGGTAGCTAAAAAGCTAAATGCAGCGCCCTTGTTATACAGCAGTGTCAGATCAAAGACCGGCAATAACCGAACGGGTTGAGCATACTCCAGCCAGGCTAGTGCCAACTGTTTGCTGAACTGATCCAGCACTAGCACCAATAGCGCCAACCACAACCAAGCTAGCCCGCTCTGCTTGAATCCTTGCACGCTGTCCGGCTCTTTATTCTGCGCTGCAATCGACACTATGCGTGTGAACGCTGCTCGCCGTCACCGGCGACGTTATCGATGCAACGGCCGCACAGCTCAGGATGCTCGTCATGGCTGCCCACATCTTCGCTTAGGTGCCAACAGCGGGCGCACTTAGCATGCTCACTGACGCTTACCTTGAGCTTCAAGTTGGCCAGCTCGGTCTCTACCGCATCTTGGGCATTCTCGAGCAGATCGACCTGAGCCCCAGAGGTGATCAATACGAAACGTAGCTCGTCGCCCAAACGCTCCAGCAATGTTTTCAGTTCTGCATCGCAGTACAGCGTTGCTTCTGTCGCCAAGCCCGACTTCACCACACCTGCATTGCGCTGATTCTCGAGCTCTTTATTGACGGCAGTCTTAACCTCTATCAGCTGCTGCCAGAAACCGCGCCCGAATGGCTCATCTTCGGCCAACTCAAACAAACCCTGGTACCAGGTTTCAAGGTGAATCGATTCGCTGCGTTCACCCGGCAAGCTGTGCCAGATTTCGTCGGCGGTAAAGCTGGTGATCGGTGCGATCCAACGCGCCAGCGCTTCGGCGACATGGTACAGAGCGGTCTGACACGAGCGCCGTGCCAACGAATCCGGCTGGGTGGTGTACTGACGATCTTTGATGATGTCGAGATAGAAACCACCCAGATCCAATGAGCAGAAGTGATGAACTTTCTGGTACACGCTGAGGAATTGGTAGCCGTCATAGGCGCTTAAAATTTCTTGCTGTAACTGAGCAGCACGATCGACAACCCAGCGGTCCAGCGCCAGCATATCTTCGGCTGCCACCAGATGCTTGGCCGGATCAAAACCGGTCAAGTTAGATAATAAGAAGCGCGAGGTGTTACGAATCCGGCGATACGAATCGGCCGTGCGCTTGAGGATCTCATCAGATACCGCCATCTCACCGCTAAAGTCGGTTGAAGCCACCCATAGTCGCAGGATGTCGGCACCGTATTTACCCATCACCTGCTGCGGTGCGACCACGTTACCCATCGATTTGGACATCTTGCGGCCGTTGGCATCGACGGTAAAACCGTGAGTCAGCACCTGCTTGTACGGCGCTACACCGCGAATCGCGATCGAGGTCTTCAGCGACGACTGGAACCAGCCACGGTGCTGATCCGAGCCTTCGAGGTACAGATCCGCCGGGAACTGCAGTTCGTCGCGCTGATCGACCACCGAGAAGTGGGTCACGCCAGAATCGAACCAGACGTCGAGGGTATCGTTGACCTTGATGTAGTCGTCGGCGTCATCACCCAGCAATTCATGGCCTTCGAGCTCGAACCAGGCATCGATGCCGCCTTTCTCGACCAGTAGCGCCACCTCTTCGATCAAACGCGAGGTCTCAGGATGAATCTCTTGCGTTTCTTTGTGGATAAACAGCGCGATCGGTACGCCCCAAGTCCGCTGGCGCGACACACACCAGTCCGGGCTCTGCTCGACCATCGACTCGATTCGGCTCTGGCCCCAACCAGGGAACCACTGCACACCTTTGATCGCATCCAGCGCTTTCTCTTTCAGGCCGTTTTCATCCATGCTGATGAACCATTGCGGCGTGGCCCGATAGATCAGCGGGGTCTTGGTGCGCCAGCAATGGGCGTAGCTATGCTCGAATTTCTCTGATTTGATCAAGCGGCCTTCTTCGCGCAGCAGCGCTACGATCTCATCGTCGACCTTGTACACGTGTTGACCCGCAAAACGGCCGGCTGCCGAAACGTAGATGCCGTGGCCGTCGACCAGGTTAAGCGTTTCGATGGCGTACTTCTGACCCACCACGAAATCTTCAACCCCGTGGTCGGGAGCGGTATGAACCGCACCGGTACCGGCATCGGTGGTGACATGATCGCCCAGAATTACCGGCACCTGCTTGTCGTAAAACGGATGCTGTAGCAGTTTGTGCTCCAGATCCTGACCCTTACAGCGCCCCACAGTGCGATAGCTGTCGGTGCCATAACGCTGCATAGCATCTTCAACCAATGCCTCGGCCAGCAGAATCCGCTCCTGCCCAGCTCCCAGATCGACCTGAACCAACACATAGTCCAGCTCAGCGTGGAGCGATACTGCCTGGTTAGACGGCAGAGTCCACGGCGTGGTGGTCCAGATCACCGCACTAACCGGGCCGGTTCCACTGAGCTCGTCAAACACATCAAGGAAATCTGATTCGTTAGTCGGTGCGAAGCGCACATCGATCGCGGTGGAGATCTTGTCCTGGTACTCCACCTCCGCTTCGGCCAACGCCGAGGCGCCGACGACACTCCAGTAAACTGGCTTGTAACCTTTGACTAGATGACCATTTTCAACAATCTTGCCCAGCGCGCGGATGATGTTGGCTTCGGTATCGAAGTTCATCGTCAGGTAAGGCTTATCCCACTGGCCCAACACCCCTAGACGGATAAAGTCTTTCTTTTGGCCTTCGACCTGTTTCTGGGCGTAGCTACGGCACTCCTGACGGAACTCCTTAAACGTCTTCTTGGTGCCAGCCTTACCGATCTTGGTCTCAACCTTGTGCTCAATCGGCAGGCCGTGGCAATCCCAACCCGGAATATAGGGGGCATCAAAACCGCTCAGGGTTTTGGAGCGAACAATAATGTCCTTGAGGATTTTATTGACCGAGTGCCCGATATGAATATCGCCGTTAGCGTACGGAGGACCATCGTGCAGAATGAATTTGTCACGTCCCTGACTCACTTCTCGAATCTTCTGGTACAACCCAATCGCGTTCCACTCCCGCAGCATCTCAGGCTCGCGCTGGGCCAGATTGCCGCGCATCGGGAAGTCGGTTTCGGGTAGGTTCAGGGTATGCTTATAGTCAGTCATTGTGTTGTCGCTAACGTTAAGCCGGTGAGTGTACGTGTTGCTCACGCCACTGCCGGGCAAATTTAATATCATTGTGTATTTGTTGTTGCAGCGCCTCGACGCCATCAAACTTTTGTTCCGCTCGGATCGGTGCCAAAAACTCAACCACCAACCGTTTGCCATACAGCTCGCTTTTATAATCAAGCAAGTGCACTTCGAGTAACGGCGACTCGCCGTTAACGGTGGGGCGCACGCCAACATTGGCCACACTGGCATGGCGCTGACCATCTTCGGTGATCGCATCGACCACATAAACGCCGTCAAACGCCAAGCGTTTGCGTTGCAGCGATATATTGGCCGTCGGCAAACCCAACTGGCGGCCTAGTTTACGCCCGTGAATCACCTTACCCGTGACCCGATAAGGGCGCCCTAGCAGACGACTAGCCAGCTCAAAATCATGCTCCGCCAACACCTTCCGCACGCGTGTGCTGCTGACTCGTTCGCCATCGATCAGATGGGTACGGGTATTCACCACGGTAAAATCGTGACTGCAACCATAGTGCTGCAACAGCTCAAAATCACCCGCCCGGTCGCAACCAAAACGAAAATCATCGCCGACGACAAAATACTTCACCGCCAGCCCACTCAGCAGCAGACGGTCAATAAACTGTTCGGCGGTCAACGAACGTAATCGCTGATTAAAGTGCAAGCAAAAGACCCGATCTATACCGTGATCACGAATCAATTCCAACTTGTCGCGAAACCGAGTTATCCGCGGTGGTGCCTTGGCACCTTCAAAAAACTCACGCGGCTGCGGCTCGAAGACGATAGCCACGGACGGTAGCTGCAACGCACGGGCTTTCTCACTCACCTGGGCCAGCACCTGGTGGTGACCAAGATGAACGCCATCGAAGTTACCAATAGTCGCGACACAGCCTCGGTGCTGATCGCGAAGATTGTGCAGACCTCTGATTAACTCCATGACAACAACGCCACCCTTAAATCGAACGCAGAATTATACAACAGCCACATCGGCCCGAATACCGCCGACTCACGGGTTAACCCGCATTAATGTCGCAACTGTCGCAACCGAACCCCGCTTAGCCACAGTACAGCCACATAAATACCACCACCCAGAACGCAGCTCAGAGCCATTGTCACAACGCGATCCCAAACACCCCAACTCAACCATTGTGACAACTCGGGAACAAAAACAATCAGCAACGATGCCATCGCCAGATTGGCTACCAATAGCTGACTCACATAACGCAACCAACCCGCCTGCCAACGCATAACCCCATTGCGCAACAAACCACGCAGCAGCAAGCCCGCATTCAAAAACGCCGACAACGAGGTCGCCAACGCCAACCCTGCATGCGCCAGCGGCACAATCAGCGCTAAATTTAGCGCCATATTAGCCGCCATCGACCAGATCCCAATTTTGACCGGAGTCTTGGTATCTTGACGGGAGAAATATCCCGGCGCTAACACCTTGATCAACATAAACGCCAGCAACCCCAGACTATACGCCCGCAGGCTATAACCCGCTTGAGTCACATCCTCCGGCGTCATCGCACCATACTGAAACAGAGTTACCAGCATCGGCTCGGCCAACAACCACAACGCCAAAGCCGCCGGCACTCCGATCAACAATACCATCCGCATCGCCCAGTCGAGCATCGCAGCAAAAGCTTCGGGGGATTTTTGAGCATGCTTGCGCGATAAGCTGGGCAGGATAACGGTCGCTATGGCGATACCGAACACCCCCAAAGGCAGCTCCACCAACCGGTCGGAAAAATACAACCAGGAGACACTGCCGGTCTGTAGCAAAGAAGCCAACACGGTATCAAGCAGCAGATTAATCTGGCTGACCGACACCCCAAACAGCGCAGGAATCATCAGCTTAATAATTCGGCTGACCCCCTCATGTTGAAAGTCCACCTTAGGGCTCGGCAACAGATGCACTCGAGCCAAAAACGGCAGCTGCAGCAACAATTGCGCAACGCCTGCAATTAAGACTCCCCACGCCAACGCCATCACCGGCGTATCCAATAACGGCTGCAGCCAAAACACCGAACCGATCAGCGACAGATTCAACAGCACCGGGGTAAAGGCTGGAACAGCAAAGCGGTCGTAGCTGTTCAGAATCGCTCCGGCAAATGCGGTCAGCGAGATCAGCAATAGATAAGGAAAAGTCAGCCGCAGCATCTCGACCGTCAACTGGTACTTAGCGGCATCGTTGAGATAAAAGCCCGGCGCAAACGCCATCGCTAAAACTGGAGCGGCCAATATTGCTAGCGCTGTGATCAACCCCAGCACCAGAGCCAGCGACCCGGCCACACGGTCAACCAACTGTTTGACCGCAACCAAGCTGCCCTGGGTGCGATATTCGGACAACACTGGCACAAACGCCTGAGCAAACGCCCCCTCGGCAAATAAACGGCGCAAGAAGTTAGGAATTTTAAACGCCACAAAAAAAGCATCGGCACTGGCACCCGCGCCAAAACCATGCGCAATCACGATATCGCGCAATAATCCCATCACTCGCGACAGCAGTGTCATCAGCCCCACCAAGCTACTGGAACGCAATAATGACCGTTCTTTACCGCCCTGCTGCTCTACCACCCAACACCCCTAAATCCAGAATCGGCCCTAAAAATACAAAATCGATTGACAATAGGCCAGCGAATATGAATAATCCTGCCTCTTATTTTTTCCATCTAGTTTTAACCGTACCGTTGAGGAGCCAGTCGTGGCAAATTCCGCAGGATCAAAAAAACGTGCTCGCCAGGCTGAAACGCGCCGTAACCATAACGCCAGTTTGCGTTCGATGGCACGCACATATTTGAAGAGAGTTATCGCCGCTATCGCTGCTGGTGAAAAAGAAACCGCGCAAACTGCATACGTTACTGCAATGTCGGCCATGGACAGCGCTGCTAGCAAGGGCATCTTTCCCAAGAACAAGGTTTCTCGTCACAAGAGCCGCCTGAATGCACAAATCAAAGCGCTGTAATTCATTACTCGCTTAAATATAAAACCGGCCTAGGCCGGTTTTTTTTGTATCTGTATTATCTGATCTATACCTATTCGGCTACGCCAGCACCAGATTATCCCGGTGCACCAACTCCTCTTCGCCAACATAGCCCAGCGTCTGCTCGATCAAGCTACTGGAGCGACCAATAATACGTCGCGCTTCATCCGCACTGTAATTGACCAACCCACGCGCAATCACCACACCTTGCTCATCGACACAAAGCACCATCTCGCCGCGGGAGAAACCGCCCTCGACCGACTTAACCCCTACCGGCAATAAACTCCGACCCGATTCTGCCAGCACCTTAACCGCACCTGCATCCAGCACCAGCGTTCCGCGCGCCTGCAGATGTCCCGCCAACCACTGCTTACGCGCAGCCTGCGGTTCACACTCTGGCGTTAACAAGGTACCCAAAGACTCACCAGCACGCAGTCGCAGCAGCACATCTCTCTCGCGACCACCGACAATCACCGTCGCCGCACCCGAACGAGCCGCCAGCCGCGCCGCACGAACCTTGGTCTGCATGCCGCCACGCCCTAACGCACCCGCACCGCCACCGGCCATCTCGTCGAGCCGCTTATCATCGGCACGCGCCTGCTCGACCATCTTGGCGGCAGGATTTTTACGCGGATCGGCATCAAACAGGCCTTGCTGGTCGGTCAGCAGAATCAGCGCATCGGCTTCCATCAGGTTTGCCACCAGCGCACCCAGGGTATCGTTATCACCAAAACGAATCTCATCGGTGACCACGGTATCGTTTTCATTAACAACCGGCACCACACCCCAATCAACCAGCGCGGCCAGCGTGCCACGCGCATTGAGGTAACGCTTCCGGTTAGAGAGATCATCATGAGTCAGCAGCACTTGCGCCGTGTGTAGGCCATGACGCTGAAAGCCGGCTTCGTAAGTTTGCACCAGCCCCATCTGCCCCACTGCCGCAGCCGCCTGCAGCTGATGCAGCTGATGCGGGCGCTTCGCCATACCCAAGCGCCGCATGCCCGCCGCAACCGAACCAGACGACACCAACACCAGCTCAACACCCTGCTTACGCAGTGCAGCCATCTGATCAACCCAGCCAGCAATCGCCTGATCGTCCAACCCCTGACCATCATTTGTCAGCAGCGCACTACCGATCTTCACGACCCAACGCTTGCCCTGCGCGACCGCCTGCCTACCACTCATCTGCTCAGATCCTTAAAACGAAAATAGATTAAGGCGCGTACTCGACCTCAACATCGTAATCATCATCATCGAAGTCATCATCTTCATCATCGATATCATCATTCTTTTGCAAACGGCGTGCGCGCTGCTGCCGACGTAACAACTGCAGTCGCTCGCGCGCCTCCTCCTCAAGCAAAGCCTTACGCTGCAACTCTTGCTCGGCCAACTCAGGATTATCAGCTTCGAGCTGCTTACGCTCCTCGATATGCTCCATCAATGCACGACAGACCTCGAAGGTCCCCTGCTTCTGAATCGCAGACACCTCAAACACCGGACCTTCCCAACCCAGCGTCTCGACCAATTCCTGACAACGCGCCTTGCGCTCATCCTCTGGCACCAAATCTAGCTTGTTCAACACCAACCAGCGCTCTTGCTCGGCCAGCGTCGGACTGAACTTCTTCAGCTCGTTGGCAATGGCCTGGACAGACTCCGCAGGCGTCACGTCATCCCAAGGCGCCATATCCACTAGGTGCAGCAAAATACGGGTACGGGTCAGATGCTTAAGAAAACGAACCCCCAACCCAGCACCTTCAGCCGCTCCTTCAATCAGCCCTGGAATATCTGCCACCACAAAGCTGCGGTCACGCTCGACACTTACCACCCCAAGATTAGGCACCAAGGTTGTAAACGGATAGTTGGCCACCTTAGGTGTAGCCGCTGATACTGCCCGGATAAACGTCGACTTACCGGCATTCGGCAGCCCGAGCAAGCCGACATCAGCAAGCACCTTCAGCTCCAGCTTCAGATTACGCGCCTCACCCGTCGAGCCATTGGTTGTTTGACGCGGGGTCCGATTGACACTGGATTTAAAACGCGTATTGCCCAATCCATGAAAGCCACCCTGGGCAACTTTTTCGCGCTGACCCACCTGGGTCATATCGCAAAGTACCTCCTGGGTATCTTCATCGATCACCGTGGTACCAACCGGCACTCGCAACACCAGCTCTTCGCCTTTGCAGCCGGTACAGTTCCGGCTCATTCCGTTTTGGCCATGCTCGGCTCGATAAGCGCGCTGGAAGCGAAAGTCTACCAGCGTATTAAGCCCCTCATCAGCCTCAACCCAGACAGAACCGCCGTCACCACCGTCACCGCCATTAGGGCCACCCTTGGCAATATATTTTTCGCGCCGGAAAGCCATGCAGCCATTGCCACCCTTTCCAGCCTCAACACCGATGACGACTTCGTCGACAAATTTCATGATCCACTCCGCAGCTGACTACCCAGGAAACCCATAGGCCTTACACAATCATAGCCTGCCATAAACAAAAAAAGCCCCGCCTTGGCGGAGCTCTTTCAACAAACAGCCAAAGACTGTTTTATAAACGCTAAGCCGTAATCAGGCGCTAACTACGCTGATAAACTTACGGTTCTTAGGGCCTTTAACTTCGAACTTAACAACACCTTCCGCTTTCGCAAAAAGAGTGTGGTCTTTGCCGATACCGACATTGTCTCCAGGATGGAAACGGGTTCCACGCTGACGAATCAGGATATTACCAGCCAGAACCGACTCACCACCGAAGCGCTTCACGCCTAACCGTTTGGACTCGGAATCGCGACCGTTATTAGTACTACCGCCAGCTTTTTTATGAGCCATTGCTACTCTCCTTCAACAACCAGTATTCGCTTACGCGCTGATACCGGTAATCTTGATTTCGGTGAACCACTGACGGTGACCCATCTTCTTCATGTGGTGCTTACGACGCTTGAACTTGATGATGCGTATTTTCTTGCCACGACCGTGAGCCACGACCTCAGCACTAACCTTGGCACCTTCAACTAGCGGCGCGCCGATCTTAACGTCTTCACCATTAACAACCAACAGAACCTTTTCCAGGTCCAATG
This sequence comes from Halopseudomonas sp., assembly GCA_036960405.1. GTDB lineage: Bacteria > Pseudomonadota > Gammaproteobacteria > Pseudomonadales > Balneatricaceae > Motiliproteus. The sequence goes on from JBALWS010000001.1 coordinate 49,221, forward strand.
ATGCACCTTCTTCAACAGCCAACTTCTCTACTTTCAGAGTATGACCTTCGCTGACACGGTACTGCTTGCCACCGCTTACAATCACTGCGTACATGTTTCTCTCCAATTATTGACTCGTCCGGCTACTATAAACGCCTACTTCTAATGGAACCGTGCATCTTAACGATGCCAACCATATGGTAGGGAGCTCGACCAATCTAGCCATCAGACAGGTCGAAATTTGGACGAACCACAGGGGGGCGAATACTACGCCAGCAAGAATAGAAACACAACTACTTCGCACAACCGAGGGTGATTTTCTTGACACCCTCAACCCACCCCCTTAGCATGCCCGAAATCATCAGATCAGCCTACTCATGCAGCCACACCAACTTCACCCTCAAATCGGCGACGATTTCGAAGCGGTAAACCAGTTTATCCTCGGCAATCTTCACTCCGGCGTACCGCTGGTTGAAAAAATTGGCAACTATATCGTCGAGAGCGGCGGCAAGCGCATTCGCCCGCTATTAGTACTGCTGGCAGCACGAAGCTGTAACTACCAAGGCAGCGACCACATCAGCCTGGCAGCGGTGATCGAATTCATCCATACCGCCACCCTGCTGCACGACGACGTTGTCGACACCTCCGACCTGCGTCGCGGCAAAGCAACCGCCAATGCTAAATGGGGCAACGCACCGAGCGTACTGGTCGGCGACTTTCTCTACTCGCGCGCCTTCCAGATGCTGGTCGAGCTCGGCTCCATGCCGATCATGTCGGTCATCTCAAACGCCACCAACGTGATTGCCGAAGGCGAAGTGCTGCAGCTTCTTAACTGCAAAAACCCCGATGTCGACGAAGCCAGCTACATGAAGGTCATTCTCGGCAAAACCGCCATGCTGTTTGAAGCCGCCAGCCAGAGCGGAGCCATCATCGCCGGTGCGACCGAACCACAAACTCAAGCCTTACAACTCTACGGCCGCCACCTCGGCATCGCCTTCCAACTGGTCGACGATGTTCTGGACTATCAGAGCTCTGCCGAGGAGATGGGTAAAAATGTCGGCGACGATCTAGCCGAAGGTAAACCCACACTGCCCCTTATCCACACCATGAAGCACGGCACCGAGACGCAACGGCAACTGATTCGCCAAGCGATTCGCAAAGGCGGCCTGGAAGACCTCGAACCGATTCGCCAAGCGGTTATCGACAGTGGCGCTATCGACTACACCTTCGATCAAGCACAACAACAAGTCGATCTAGCACTTGAGCAGCTAGCACTGCTTCCGGCATCACCTTTTAATGATATTTTGCAGCAACTAGCCCAGCTAGCGGTAAACCGCCGAACCTAACAGGTCAAATAACCCGCTTTTCACTAGGCGAAAGCGGGAGTAAACCGGTATAATCGGCCCTTTGACTCACAACAAACGGATCTTTTTCGCCAATGACAAAGCCATCTTCTTTTAATCGCGACGAATTGCTGCAGTGCGGCTACGGTGAGATGTTCGGCCCTGGTAACGCCCGCCTACCGGTTGGCAATATGCTGATGGCTGATCGCATCATTACGATCAACGAAGACGGCGGCCAATTTGGCAAAGGCGAAATCATTGCCGAGCTGGATATCAACCCTGACCTTTGGTTCTTCGATTGCCACTTCCCCACCGATCCGGTTATGCCTGGCTGTCTGGGACTGGACGCGATGTGGCAGATGGTTGGCTTCTTCCTGGCATGGAAAGGTAACAAAGGCCGCGGTCGCGCTCTGGGTGCCGGCGAGGTTAAGTTTTTCGGACAAGTACTACCCACCGCCAAGAAAGTCACCTACCACCTTGAACTCAAGCGCTTGATCGAACGCAAGTTGGTGATGGGCATTGCTGACGCTTCTCTGTCCGTCGACGGTCGCGAGATCTACACAGCCAAAGACCTCAAGGTCGGCTTGTTTACCTCTACCGACGACTTCTAGCCAGTTAGCACACTTACACACGGCAAATCGACCCAACCCTAATCACTGGCCAAGTCGGTTTGAATATCAGAAAATGGGGCTCAACATTAGGCCCCATTTTTTCAGTTACAAGAAAGAGGTTCGACCTATGCGACGTGTCGTTGTCACCGGTATCGGTATCACATCATGCATCGGCTGCGATAAAGAGACCGTTACCGAGTCTCTAAAAGCAGGACGCTCTGGAATTTCCTTCCAGGAAGAATACAAAGAGATGGGGTTCCGCAGCCACATTGCTGGCAGCATCGATCTCAACCTGTCCGAGCTGATTGATCGCAAGCTATTCCGCTTCATGGGCGACTCTGCCGCCTATTCCTACCTAGCGATGAAAAACGCTATCGAAGATTCTGGCCTTGCCGAAGAGCAGGTATCGAATGTTCGTACCGGCCTGATCGCCGGCTCCGGTGGTGCATCATCGGCCAACGTAGTCGAAGCAGCGGACATCCTTCGTGACCGAGGCATCAAGCGCGTCGGCCCTTATCGCGTCACCCGCACCATGGGCAGCACGGTATCAGCCTGCTTGGCGACACCGTTCAAGATCAAAGGCGTCAACTACTCCATCACCTCCGCCTGCTCCACCAGCGCCCACTGCATCGGCAACGCGATGGAGCTTATCCAACTCGGCAAGCAAGACGTAGTCTTTGCTGGCGGTGGCGAAGAGCTGCACTGGTCCATGAGCTGCCTGTTTGACGCGATGGGCGCCCTGTCTACCAAGTACAACGAGACTCCAGACAAAGCCAGCCGCGCCTACGATGCCAACCGTGATGGTTTCGTCATCGCTGGCGGCGGCGGCATGCTGGTCATCGAGGAGCTAGAGCACGCCAAAGCACGCGGCGCCAAGATCTACGCCGAGCTGGTTGGCTACGGCGCCACCTCTGACGGCTATGACATGGTTGCCCCATCTGGCGAAGGCGCCCTGCGCTGCATGCAACAGGCGATGGCCACTGTTGATGGCGATATCGATTACATCAACGCCCACGGCACCAGCACTCCAGTTGGCGACATGCAGGAACTCAAAGCAGTTAAGCTGGCCTTCGGGGACGACATCCCTACCGTCGGCTCCACCAAGTCACTGTCGGGCCACTCCCTCGGCGCAGCAGGCGTTCAGGAAGCGATCTACAGCTTACTGATGATGGAAGGCGACTTTATTGCAGCCTCTGCCAACGTCGATACACTGGACCCCGAAGCCGAAGGCATGCCGATCATTACCGAGCGTAAAGATAACGCCGGCCTGGAGCGCGTGATGTCCAACAGCTTTGGCTTTGGCGGCACCAACGCCTCGCTGGTATTCCAACGCTACCGCGACTAAGCCCTCCGTGATATCGCCCCAGCTAGCTGGGGGCAACAAAAAAGCCGCTCAATGAGCGGCTTTTTTATTTGGTCAAACGGAGAGCACAAACGCCTAATTCACCGTCTCAACCTGCTCGCCACCGTCAGCAGCAGGCACCAAACGCTGCTGAATCCAACCGGTAGACTGCTGGAACACCTCGTCAACACTGCGCCCCTCGGTAGAGATCGGCTCGCCGATCTCGATCCGAATCACCCCAGGAATTTTGGTAAAACGCCCCGATGGCCAATGCTCGCCTGCATTATGCACCAGCGGCACCACCTCCACTTTGGCACTGCACGCCAGCATCGCGCCACCCTTATTGAACTTACCCTGCTCGCCTGCCGCGACCCGCGTTCCCTGAGGAAAAATCAATACCGGAACGCCCTCTGACAGCCGCTCTTTACCCTGCTTCAACAGCTGCTTCACTGCCCCGGTACGCTTGGAACGATCGATCGCGATCGGCCGCAGCAGCGCCAACGCCCAGCCAAAAAACGGGATCCGCAGCAGTTCCCGCTTCAACACCGTACCCAGCGGCTGAATCAGTAACTGCAGGTAGATCGTCTCCCATTCGCTCTGATGATTGGCCAACAGCACGAACGGCCGGTCCTGGGGCAGATTCTCCTTCCCCACCAACTGGTAACGAACCCCACAGGTTACCCGCAACCAAAACACTACGAAGCGATTCATCGAACTGACAAACTTGAATCTTGGTCGGTATGGCAGCCAACTCGCAAAAATCAAACTTAGAGTTGAATGCAGCACCATCGACGAAATAAAAAACAGGTAGAACAGAAAGGCGCGAACGTAAGCCATCTGCGATTTCCTCTCGAGCTCAACCGCCGGTGACGGGTGGGAAAAACGCCACTTCATCACCATCATTTACAACCGCATCAGACCGACTCATCTGCTGATTAACCGCCACCAGCACCTTGTCATCTTGCAACGCCGAGCGCCATAACTCACCCCGCTGAGACAGCTGCTCGGTCAACTCTGCCACACTGAGCGAAGCCTGATCGAGCTCAAGTGCAAACTGATCGCAACCCAAACGCTCTCTAATACTGGCCAACAACACAACTTTAATCATGTTTAAGACTCCTCTACCTTCCAATGCCCGCTACGGCCGCCCAATTTTTCCAGCAACCGAACACCGTCGATAGTCATTCCACGGTCAACCGCTTTACACATGTCGTACAACGTCAAAGCTGCAGCCGATGCCGCGGTCAACGCCTCCATCTCAACCCCGGTACGACCATTGAGCTTACACAGCGTTTCAATCCGTACCCGCTGCTGCTCGGGCTCGGCAATCAGCTCGACCGTCACCTTGCTCAACATCAGCGGGTGGCACAAAGGAATAATATCCGAGCAACGCTTGGCAGCCTGAATCCCAGCAATACGCGCCACGGCCAACACATCACCCTTATGATGCCGACCCTCGGTAATCATCGCCAACGTCTCGGGCAACATCCGAATATAGGCCTCAGCACGGGCTTCGCGAGTCGTCACCTCTTTCTCGGACACGTCCACCATATGGGCATGCCCTTGGGCATCAAGATGAGTCAAATGTTGCTCAGCCATAGGGGCTATTCTCTTAGTTTACGGTTGATCTAACTGCTGCTTGCTCAGTACAGGGTTTGCATACTGCGCCACAAACCAAGGCAAGCAGTCTGAATTCAATTCTGCGATACGACTCTGGTAACTATTGCGTTTATCAGCCGGCACCTGATCAGCATCACGCCCAGCCGCTATTATGTTGGAGCCATGCAGATGATAGTTACTGATCACCGCCCGATCAATCGCCTGCACCAACTCTTCAGCTGTATCAAAGTCATCGGTGATCGGTTTACCAAAGGCAACATGAACGTCACCTTTGAATCCAATGATGCCCTGCACGATACTTTCAATATCTTCAAATTGTGACTTCTGATAACTACCCTCAGAATCCAACGCGTGCAACTCTTCTGCCTTAAGCGCATCGCAGGGATCATACTCGTAGGAGATCGAGACCGGTACGATATGCAACGCCTTGACCACCTCGCTAAAGCTCAACCCACGTTTTTTGAGGCTCATGTATAACATTTTCAAAATGGCCGGCTCGGTCCGATCGTTACCATCTTTGGCCCGCCCTTCGCGCTGCGCCAACCACACCGAATGTCCACTACTGATCGAGTGATCGATATAACCCGACAGCTGCATCAACGCCTTCATCTTGCCGCGGATACCGGAAGCCGAACGGTTAACAATAAAACTCTTATTAAGCCGCATCAGATCAGAAACATAGGGCTTTTTCAGCAGATTATCACCGATAGCGATTCGCGCCGTATCCATGCCGTTGTGGTACAGCCCCCAGTTAACAAAAGCCGGGTCCATCGCGATATCGCGATGGTTGGAGATAAACAGATAGGCGACCCCTGGATTAAGCCGATCGATACCAGAAAAGCTCACTTTTCCAGTTGTTCGATCTACCATGCTCTGCATATAAGCGGCGATCACATCCTGTAGCTGTGCGACCGTATCAATACCCGCCAACTGCTTAGACAACACACGAACCACCAATGGTCGTACCACAAACGGCATCCACCGACTCAGTCGGGGAAAGCGAAACCGGGTCAGCGCGGTAATAAATTCTGGAGTGGTTAACAAGCGAGCGATCACATCGGCCACTTCGCTGTCATTATAAGGACGAATCTCGTCAAACTGCTCTTGATCTGCTGTACTCATGCCGCCATTTTCGAGCTTGAAAAGCCCGTTACCATATCATCAATCAACCCGGAACCACGTGTTCCGGCACAATACAAAGCCGCACATTCTACCTGCAATTAACACAAAAGGCAGCGAACCCTAAATAAACCCCTTGGACTAGACCAGCATAGGGCTAGAATCAGCCACCGGTCATGTTCATAAATCGCAAAATCTGCGGTTCGGCATCAAGATCAAACTCATGCTTTTCCGGTTTCAGATCCATCGCCTGCACGATTGCCTGCTCGAGCTGGCCAGACTCAACTCCCGGCGTACGCAACAGTTCGCGCAGGTCGTAGGAATGCTCGTTACCCAAACACAGCAACAATCGTCCCTCGACCGTCAGCCGCACCCGATTGCACTGATCGCAGAAATTATGACTATGCGGGGAGATGAAACCGATTCGACTGTCTCTATCGGGCATGCTGTAGTAGCGAGAAGGCCCTGCCGTAACGACTTCAGATTCTAGCAAGGGGTAACGCTGTAGAATAATCTCGCGAACCTCTTCGCTGGAGCAGTAGGTCTCGTTGCGCTCGTGCTCCTCAATCAACCCCAACGGCATCTCTTCGATAAAGCTGATGTCTAGCTGCCGCTCGCGCGCATATTCAACCAGATCCAACACTTCATCATCGTTACGCCCCTTCATGATCACCGCGTTAAGCTTGATCCGCTCAAACCCTGCCGCGCGAGCCGCATCGATCCCTGCCAACACCTGATCCAACTTGCCGGTACGGGTTAGCTCACGGAACAACTCAGGCCGCAACGAGTCCAAACTGATATTGAGCCGCTTAACCCCCGCATCGCGAATCTCAGCAGCCATTTTGGACAGCTGAGAACCGTTGGTTGTCATCACCAACTCTTCCAATCCATCGAGATCAGACAACCGCCTGCAAAGATGGGTGATGCCGCGTCGTACCAGCGGCTCGCCACCGGTGAGACGAATTTTCTTCACACCAAGGCGAACAAATGCACCAGCGACCCTCTCGATCTCTTCCAGCGTCAACACTTGAGGCCGGGGCAGAAAGGTCATCTGCTCGCTCATACAATACACGCAGCGAAAATCGCAACGATCCGTTACCGACATTCGAACATAATCGACGGTACGGCCAAAACGATCGACCAAGGAAGGAGTAGACACCAGCATCACCGTAATTTCAGAGTTAGTCTAAAGCAGTATACCTGACTATTTAGCTATGTTTTAACGATTCGTTATCCACACCAGTCCAGAGCCGCCCTTTAAGCCGTCCAACTGTAATAACTACGGATAACCTGCATCAGGCCGGAACGCCAAGCACGCTGGTGAATACCAAACGCGTTCAGTATTTTATGACAATCAAGCTGGCTATTTGCCGGGCGCTGACGGACCACCAATTCGGCTTGCGGTACGGCCAGCAACCGCTCCAGCGGTATATCCTCATACTGCCTCGCCGCAGCTACGATAGACTCGGCAAAGCCAAACCAGCTGATGCTTTCAGAAGATGTGTAATGGTAGGTACCCCAGCACTCGATACCGCAATCAAGCTGTTTGACAATCGCCAACAGCACCCGCGCAAGGTCCGATGCAGGAGTCGGCGCTCCGACCAACCCATCGACGACTTCGATCTCTTTTTGCAGCCGCGCTTGCTCTAGCAGCTCTCGAACGTAGCTACCACTGCGAGCGCTGAACAGCCAGCCAGTACGAATGATGATGTGATAGGGCAACGCGGCGCGAACTAACGCCTCACCACGAAGCTTACTCTTGGCGTAAAGCGTTTTCGGTGACGGCTCATAGTCTTCCGCGTAGGGTTCGACCAAATCGCCATCAAGAACCTCAGCACAGGACACGTGCAACATCACACAGCCAGCCTTGCGACAACTTTCAGCCAGAATGGCAGCTCCACGCGTATTGACGGCATAACCTGCCGAGGTTTCCTCATAAGCATGCAGCGTCGCAGCTGCATTGATCAGAAATCTCGGTTGATGTTCTGCCAGCACCGCTGCGACGGCAGCAGGGTCGAGAATATCGAGCTGATCCGAATCCAGCGCGGTAACCTCAAAACCCTCTTCACGAGCCAAAGCATCCACCTCGTAACCGAGCTGGCCCTGAGCACCGACAACCAACAATGCTGGCAATTCAAACAAAGGAGCAGTCCTAAACGGTTTTTATGGTTTACAAAAACTTAAGCCTAGAACGGAATATCGTCGTCGAAATCATCCATGCCAGCAGGCGGAACAGGGGCTGCCTGAGGAGCAACGGGGGCGGACTGCTGCCGGCCACCATAGCCACCTTGCTGTTGGGGCTGGGTCTGGGGTTGCTGTGCTGGCTGCTGCTGAGCGTAGGCTGGAGCTGCTTGCTGCTGTGGCGCTTGTGGCTGCTGCTGTGACTGCTGTGGTTGCTGATAGCCGCCTTGATCGCCTCCGCGAGAATCGAGCATCTGCATCGAACCATTGATATCTACCACCACTTCTGTGGTGTATCGATCCTGACCGTCCTGACCCTGCCACTTACGCGTCCGCAGTCCACCTTCGACATATACTTTGGAGCCTTTACGCAGGTATTGACCGGCAATTTCGGCCAACTTGCCAAAAAATACTACCCGGTGCCATTCGGTACGCTCCTGTTGCTGACCGGTTTCACGGTCTTTCCAGCTTTCAGAAGTTGCGATCGTTACATTGGTAACGGCATTGCCGTTGGGCATATAACGCACTTCTGGATCCTGTCCGAGATTGCCGATCAGAATTACTTTATTGACTCCACGTGCCATCGATTCTCTACTCTTTCTGATTACCCAGTCTTAGCCTGCGCCTAGTCGGCAGCAGACGTGATAGCGTTTTAGAATACCATAACTGCTGCCAGATAGAGCCAGCTCCGGTTAATGTTTTATCTGTCCCTTGTTGGACGTCAGATCCTATATAATATGGGCCGCTTTATTCACCAGCTACGCCTGACAGAGGTATGCATGGACACAATCAGCGTTCGGGGTGCCCGAACCCATAATCTCAAGAATATCGATCTAGACATTCCTCGCAACAAATTGATTGTGATCACCGGCCTATCGGGATCAGGCAAGTCATCGCTGGCGTTTGATACCCTCTATGCCGAAGGCCAACGGCGTTACGTCGAATCCTTATCGACCTACGCTCGCCAGTTTCTGTCGATCATGGAGAAGCCCGACGTCGATCACATCGAAGGCTTATCGCCGGCGATATCTATTGAACAGAAATCGACCTCGCACAACCCGCGCTCAACCGTCGGCACCATTACCGAAATCTACGATTACTTACGCTTGCTGTTCGCCCGCGCTGGCGAGCCGCGCTGCCCCAACCACGACTTACCCCTTAAAGCACAAGAGATCAGCCAGATGGTCGATCAGATCCTGGCCCTCGAAACCGGTAGCAAAGTGATGCTGCTGGCTCCGGTGATCCAAGGACGCAAAGGCGAGCACTTACACCTGCTCGACAACCTCAAAGCCCAGGGATTTGTTCGCGCCCGTATCAACGGCATCGTCACCGACCTGGACAGCCCGCCAGAGCTGGATAAGAACAAGAAACACAATATCGAGGTAGTGGTAGACCGGTTTAAGGTTCGCGATGATATCCAGATCAGATTGGCCGAATCCCTCGCGACCTGCATCGAGTTGAGCGATGGACTGGCGGTCTTAGCACCGATGGACGACGACGATGACAGCCCAGACCTCATCTTCTCGGCCCGCTTTGCTTGCCCACAGTGCGGTCACAGCATCCAAGAACTCGAACCGCGACTATTTTCCTTCAACAGTCCCCATGGTGCCTGCGCCCAATGCGACGGCCTGGGAGTCAAACAGTTCTTCGATCCCAATAAAGTAATTAGCGACTCCAGCCTGACCCTAGCCCAAGGCGCCATTCGCGGCTGGGACCGGCGCAGTGCTTACTATTACCAGCTGCTCAAAGCGGTAGGCGAACACTACGGTTTCGATACCGAAACCCCCTTCAGCCAGCTTACCGACAAACAACAACAGCGCGTCTTACAGGGTAGCGGCAACGACAAAATTCAATTCCATTACCTCAGCGACCGAGGCGATCTGACACTCAAATCGCACTCCTTTGAAGGCGTCATTCCGAATATGCAACGCCGCTATCGAGACACCGAATCGCAGACCGTGCGAGAGGATCTGGCTCGCTACCAAGCGCAGCAAAAATGTCCTTCGTGCAGCGGCTCACGCTTACGTCGAGACGCACGCCATGTATTCATCGATCAGCACAACATCGCCGAAATCACCGCCCTTCCGGTCGGAAGCGCGACGCGCTATTTCGAACAGCTACAACTGCCCGGCAAGCAGGGCGAGATCGCTGACAAGATCGTCAAAGAGATCCGCGTGCGACTCAACTTCCTGGTTAACGTCGGCCTCGATTACCTCACCCTGGATCGCAATGCCGACACCCTGTCCGGTGGCGAGGCCCAGCGCATCCGCCTGGCCAGCCAGATCGGTGCCGGCTTGGTTGGGGTCATGTATATCTTGGACGAGCCCTCGATTGGACTGCACCAGCGTGATAACGAGCGACTGCTCGCGACACTGACCCACCTGCGTGATATCGGCAATACCGTGATCGTGGTCGAACACGACGAAGACGCGATTAAACTGGCCGACCACGTGATCGATATCGGCCCAGGCGCAGGCGTTCATGGCGGCGAGATTATTGCCCAGGGCACGCCCAAAGCGGTGATGGACAACCCCGAATCGATTACCGGCCAATACCTCAGCGGCACTCGAAGGATCGAGATCCCCGCGCAGCGACATCCGGTTAACGACCAACACTTACTGCAGCTCAGCGGCGCCAGCGGCAACAACCTGCAGGATGTCGATCTGCGCATCCCTCTAGGGCTGATGACCTGCATCACCGGCGTCTCCGGCTCGGGCAAGTCCACTCTGATCAACAACACGCTCTACCCACTGGCAGCTACCGCGCTAAACAACGCCACCACGCTAGAAGCGCAGCCCTATGACAACATTGAAGGATTAGACCTGCTAGACAAGGTTGTGGATATCGATCAAAGCCCGATCGGCCGCACCCCACGCTCCAACCCGGCCACCTACACCGGTATTTTCACCCCGGTGCGCGAGCTGTTCTCGGCCACTCACGAAGCCCGCTCGCGGGGTTACAAACCCGGACGCTTTAGCTTTAACGTCAAAGGGGGGCGCTGCGAAGCGTGCCAGGGCGATGGCGTTATCAAAGTGGAGATGCATTTTTTACCCGATGTCTACGTACCTTGTGACGTCTGCAAAGGCAAGCGTTACAACCGTGAGACCTTGGAGATCAAATACAAAGGCAAGAATATCCATGAAGTGCTGGATATGACGGTTGAAGACGCACGCGTGTTCTTCGATCCGGTACCGATGCTAGCTAGGCGGCTGCAAACGCTGATGGACGTTGGCTTGTCTTATATTCGCCTAGGCCAGAGCGCGACCACCTTGTCGGGTGGTGAAGCCCAGCGGGTCAAGCTATCCAAAGAGCTATCCAAGCGCGATACCGGCAACACTCTCTACATTCTCGACGAACCGACCACCGGACTGCACTTTTACGACATCCAACAACTGCTCAATGTATTGCACCGATTGCGCGATCACGGCAACACCGTCGTCGTCATCGAACACAATCTAGACGTAATCAAGACTGCGGATTGGCTTGTCGACCTTGGTCCAGAAGGTGGTATCAATGGCGGTCAGATTATCGCCACCGGCACGCCAGAACAGGTCGCTCAGATGGCACACTCCCACACCGGTCACTTCCTCAAGCAACTGCTACAGCGATAACTCGATCGCTAAAGAGCCAGAAACAAAAAAGCCCGGCATAAGCCGGGCTTTTTGATAAATCAGTGAAGCTTAGTCTTCAGACGTATCTTCAACTACTTCAGCCGAAACAGGACGGTCAACCAACTCAACGTAGGCCATAGGCGCATTGTCACCAGTGCGGAAACCACACTTGAGAATACGGATATAACCACCAGGGCGGTTCGCGTAACGCGGCCCCAGTTCGTTGAACAGCTTACCGACTACCGCATCGCTGCGGGTACGGGCAAAAGCCAAACGGCGATTCGCAACAGAGTCTTGCTTAGCCAGTGTAATCAAAGGCTCAGCGACGCTGCGCAGTTCTTTAGCTTTGGGCAGAGTCGTCTTAATCAGCTCGTGCTCAAACAGGCTTACCGCCATGTTTTTGAACATCGCTTTACGATGAGAGCTATTGCGATTAAGTTGACGCCCACTTTTACGATGACGCATGTTTAATTCCTTACGAAACTAGACGTTTTCAATCAAGACCGCCTTAAGAGGCGATCTTGTCGTCGTTTTTCAGGCTTGCAGGCGGCCAATTTTCTAGACGCATGCCGAGAGACAGACCCTTAGAAGCCAGAACATCCTTAATTTCAGTCAAGGACTTCTTACCCAGATTAGGAGTCTTAAGCAGCTCTACTTCAGTACGCTGGATCAAATCACCAATGTAGTAAAGGTTCTCAGCTTTCAGACAGTTCGCAGAACGAACAGTCAGCTCAAGATCATCAACCGGACGTAGCAGAATCGGATCGATCTCTGGCTCAGGCTCGGCCTCAGCAACGCCGGACTCACCTTCCAGATCAACAAAAGCAACCAGCTGCTGCTGCAGAATCGTAGCAGCACGACGGATCGCTTCTTCTGGATCGATAGCTCCAGTGGTCTCAAGGTCAATAACCAACTTATCAAGGTCAGTACGCTGCTCAACACGTGCACTTTCAACCACGTAAGATACGCGACGTACCGGGCTGTAAGTAGCATCCAGAAGCAGACGACCAATCGGGCGACTCTCTTCATCGGCACTTACGCGCGCGTCAGCAGGTACATAACCACGACCACGAGTAACGCGAAGCTGCATAGACAGCTCGGCCTTATCACTCAAATGAGCGATAACGTGATCCGGATTAGCCAGCTCAACATCTTGATTTAGCTGAATATCGGCCGCAGTAACAACACCAGGACCTTTCTTAGTCAGTGTCAGCAGCGCTTCTTCACCATTATGCATGGCTACAGAAACGCCCTTGAGGTTCAGAAGAATCTCAATGACATCTTCCTGTACACCTTCAATAGAGCTGTACTCGTGCTGCACGCCATCAATCTCAACATCAGAGATTGCGCAACCGGGCATGGACGACAGAAGAATCCGTCGCAGTGCATTACCCAGCGTGTGGCCGAAACCACGCTCTAGCGGCTCGAGAGAGACCCGGGCACGAGTGCCCGAAATCTCTTCAACATCGATCCGGCTAGGGCTAAGAAATTCGTTTACAGAAGCCTGCATTATTTCCACCTAGCAATAATTACTTGGAGTACAGTTCAACGATCAGATGCTCGTTGATCTCGGCAGATAATTCACTACGCTCAGGAGCCGCCTTAAAGGTGCCTTCCATCTTAGTGTTATCAACGTCAACCCACTCGATCACAGTACGCTGAGAAGCCAGCTCCAGTGCGTTTTTAATCCGCAACTGAGCCTTAGCCTTTTCACGAACGGAAACCACATCGCCGGCACGGACTTGATAAGACGGGATGTTAACCGTCTGACCATTGACCAGAATCGACTTGTGAGAAACGATCTGACGAGCTTCAGAGCGAGTTGCACCGAATCCCATGCGATAAACCACGTTGTCCAAACGCCCTTCGAGTAGTTGCAGCAGGTTTTCACCGGTTGCACCTTTCAGACGTGCAGCTTCTTTGTAGTAGCTGCGGAACTGACGCTCCAGAATGCCGTAAATACGGCGAACTTTTTGCTTTTCACGAAGCTGCAGACCGTAGTCAGAAAGACGACTACGACGTGCGCCGTGAACTCCCGGAGGAGTTTCTGCCTTGCACTTAGAATCTAGTGCACGAACGCCGCTCTTAAGGAACAGGTCCGTACCTTCGCGGCGAGACAGTTTACATTTTGGTCCAATATATCGAGCCATTTTACCGTCTCCTGATTAAACGCGACGTTTCTTCGGCGGACGACATCCATTGTGCGGGATGGGCGTCACGTCGGTGATGTTAGTGATCTTGTAACCCACATTGTTCAATGCACGAACAGCGGATTCACGACCCGGGCCGGGGCCCTTAACAAACACGTCGAGATTCTTCAGACCGTACTCTTGGGCCGCTTGACCAGCACGCTCAGCTGCAACCTGGGCAGCAAACGGGGTGGACTTACGCGAGCCACGGAAACCAGAACCACCAGCAGTGGCCCAGCTCAGAGTATTACCTTGGCGATCGGTAATGGTCACGATTGTGTTATTGAACGAAGCGTGGATATGAGCGAACCCATCAACCACCTGCTTCTTGATTTTTTTGCGCGGTGCGCGAGAACCTGGCTTAGCCATATTGGTCTATTCCTCTAGCACTACTTACGGATCGGTTTACGTGGGCCCTTACGGGTACGCGCATTTGTCTTAGTGCGCTGACCACGAACCGGCAGACTACGACGGTGGCGAATACCACGGTAGCAGCCAAGGTCCATAAGACGCTTGATGTTCATGTTTACCTCACGACGAAGGTCACCTTCAACACTTAGCTTGGTGACTTCGGCACGTAGGCCATCCAGTTGTTCTTCAGACAGGTCTCCGATTTTGACATCGGTCGCCACGTTTACTGCATCACAAAGTGATTTTGCAGTAGTACGGCCAACTCCATAGATGTAAGTCAAGGAGATCACCGCATGCTTATTGTCTGGAATATTGACGCCAGCTATACGGGCCATTCAATTTACTCCGTGTTCGGCTATGATTTTATTTTCACAGCACGCTACGTTAACCATTCTGCGAAAGGCGCAAGATTATAGTGATTGATCGATTATTTATCAACCACTGTCTTATGCCTTCGCTCGAAAGCAGTACCGGGATTATTAACCCTGACGCTGCTTATGACGAGGTTCTGTTTTGCAGATGACGCGAACGGCTCCGTTACGACGTACAATCTTGCAGTTACGGCAAATCTTTTTTACAGATGCGCGTACTTTCATGATCTACTCCAAATAGGCTCGAGGACTCGCTAACGAGCGAGACCACCGCCACCCTTAAGATTGGATTTTTTCATCAGTGACTCATACTGATGAGACATCAAATGCGACTGTACTTGGGCCATGAAATCCATGACCACAACCACAACGATCAGCAGTGATGTTCCACCGAAGTAAAACGGCACATTCCACGCGACAACAAGAAACTGCGGCATCAGTGACACGGCGGTGATATACAGAGCACCGAAGAGTGTCAGACGCGATAGCACCTGATCGATGTAACGAGCCGATTGGTCACCGGGACGAATACCGGGAATAAAGGCACCGGACTTCTTCAAGTTATCGGCCACTTCTTTCGGATTAAACATAATCGCGGTATAGAAGTAGCAGAAGAAGATAATCGCGGCAGAAAACAGCAGGATGTACAACGGTTGGCCTGGTCCAAGCGCCAATGCAACATCCTGCAGCCAATCCATACCCTCTGCCTGACCGAACCACTGACCAATAGAGGCAGGGAACAGCAGAATACTGGAAGCAAAGATGGGAGGGATAACCCCAGCCATATTCACTTTCAGCGGCAGATGACTGGTTTGGGCGGCAAACACTTTCCGACCCTGCTGGCGCTTAGCATAGTTGATGGTAATACGACGTTGGCCGCGCTCCATAAACACTACAAAGGCCACGGTTGCGACCGCCACAACAGCGATGGTCAACAACACCAGGATATTCAGATCACCTTGACGAGACGCTTCGAAGGACTGCCCGATTGCGCCGGGAAGACCTGCGACGATACCCGCAAAGATCAACAGTGAAATACCGTTACCAATACCTCTCTCGGTAATTTGCTCACCAAGCCACATCAGGAACACAGCGCCCGAAACGAGGGTGACAACAGCGACGAAATAAAAGCTTAGGTCTGCGCTAAAGGCAATACCCTGCCCTGCGAGACCTACCGCCATACCTAACGACTGAACGGTTGCCAAAATGACAGTACCGTAGCGGGTGTATTGGCTGATTTTTCGTCGACCTGCTTCACCTTCTTTCTTGAGCTGCGCAAGCTGAGGGCTAACAACGGTCAGCAATTGCATGATGATCGAGGCAGATATGTAAGGCATGATGCCCAACGCCAAGATACTCATACGTTCCAAAGCACCACCCGAGAACATGTTAAACAAGCTCAGAATAGTGCCTTGGTTTTGTTCGAACATGGCAGCAAGGCGATCGGGGTTAATTCCGGGAACCGGAATATGTGCCCCAATGCGGTAAACCACAATGGCCAGAAAAACAAACCACAGACGTGCTTTAAGCTCGCCTAGGCCGCTTTGAACTCCGGTTGGTGTACTACCTTGCTTAGCCATTTATTCCTCGACCTTTCCGCCTGCGGCTTCGATCGCTGCACGGGCACCCTTGGTGACCTTCAGCCCCTTGACGGTAACCGCCTTGGTGATCTCGCCAGACAGGATAACTTTCGCTTCCTTGATGTCGTGAGCAATGATGTCAGCCGCTTCAAGGGCTGCCAGATCGATCACGTCGGCAGTTACCAGTGCCAATTCGTTTAAACGAATCTCTGCACGGTAACGCGCTTTACGGGAAGTAAAGCCAAACTTAGGTAGACGACGCTGTAACGGCATCTGACCACCTTCAAAACCAGGCTTTACAGAACCGCCGGAGCGAGACTTCAAACCTTTGTGACCGCGACCTGCGGTCTTACCCAAACCACTACCGATACCACGTCCAACGCGCTTAGGCGCTTTCTTGGAACCAGCAGCTGGGCTCAGTGTATTTAGACGCATGTTATGCCTCTCCACTATTCGCCTTCGACGCTGACCAAATAGTTAACTTTGTTAACCATGCCGCGTACGGAGGGGGTGTCTTCAACTTCAACTGCATGCCCGATACGACGTAATCCCAAACCTTTTAAGCACAATTTGTGCTTAGGCAGGATGCCGATAGAGCTGCGAGTCTGCGTCACTTTGATTGTCTTAGCCATCGCCGATTACCCCAGAATTTCTTCTACAGTTTTGCCACGCTTTGCAGCAACTTCGTCAGGCGAACTCATCGCCTTCAGACCGTTGATGGTTGCGCGAACAACGTTAACAGGGTTGGTCGAGCCGTAGCACTTAGCCAGTACGTTATGTACGCCAGCCAGCTCCAATACAGCACGCATTGCGCCACCAGCGATAACACCAGTACCTTCAGATGCAGGCTGCATGTAGACCTTAGACGCGCCGTGGCGAGCCTTGATCGGGTACTGCAGCGTACCGCCGTTAAGATCAACACTGATCATATTGCGACGCGCTGATTCCATGGCCTTCTGGATTGCGACAGGCACTTCACGCGCCTTGCCGCGACCGAAGCCGACCTTACCATTACCGTCTCCGACAACAGTCAGGGCGGTGAAGCCGAATACGCGACCACCTTTAACCACTTTGGCGACGCGATTAACCTGAACTAGCTTTTCCTGCAGGTCGCCATCTTTCTGTTCGTGATTTGCCATAACCTAACCTTTAGAATTCCAGGCCGCCTTCGCGCGCTGCTTCTGCCAACGCTTTGACTCGGCCGTGGTATTTAAACCCAGCACGGTCAAAAGCAACCTTGGTAACACCTGCGGTCTTGGCGCGCTCGGCGATCAATGCACCCACTTTAGTGGCCGCCTCGATATTGCCGGTAGCGTCATCACGCAATTCTTTTTCTACCGTAGAAGCGCTCGCAAGCACTTTGCCGCCACAACCAGAGATGATCTGGGCGTAGACATGGCGAGGGGTACGGTAGACACATAGACGTGTCGCATCCAACTCACGCATTTTACAGCGAGAGCGGCGGGCACGACGCAAACGAGATTCATTCTTTACGCTCATTATGCTGCCCTACTATTTCTTCTTAGCTTCTTTACGACGCACATATTCGTCAGCGTAACGAACACCTTTGCCCTTATAAGGCTCTGGTGGACGGAATGCGCGAATCTCGGCGGCGGCTTGACCCAGCTTCTGCTTATCAGCAGCTTTCAGAACGATAGCGGTCTGAGAGGGCATTTCGGCAGAAACACCTTCGGGCAGCTCATAATCGACAGGATGCGAGAAGCCCAGAGTCAGGTTCAATACCTTGCCCTTTACTGCTCCACGATAACCAACACCGATTAGCTCTAGCTTCTTTTCGAAGCCTTGGGTTACGCCCACGACCATATTATTGGCCAGTGAACGCATAGTTCCAGACAGCGCTCTAGATTGCTTGGAGCCATCGCGGGCACCAAACTGTAGCGAGCCGTCTTCGTTGGCAACGGTAACACTTGGGTGGATATCCAACCCCAGAGTTCCTTTGCTGCCTTTGACGCTCAGATTCTGACCGTCAAGCTTGATCTCTACACCAGCAGGGATAACGACTGGCGCTTTAGCGATACGTGACATGTCAACCTCCTAGAATACGGTGCAGATGACTTCACCACCAATCTTCGCAGCGCGAGCTGCACGATCGGTCATGACACCTTTAGAGGTTGAAACAATAGCAACGCCTAGACCATCACGAACCTTAGGCAGTTCGTTTGCGTTCTTGTAGACGCGCATAGATGGACGACTTACGCGATCGATTTTCTCGATAACGGGCTTGCCTTCGAAATACTTAAGATCGATGTTAAGAGTAGCCTTTACATCGCCTTCTACGCTGAATCCAGTGATATAACCTTCATCTAGCAGAACTTGGGCAACAGCCTTCTTCTGCTTAGACATAGGCATCGACACTGTGACTTTTTCAGCCATCAAACCGTTGCGGATACGCGTTAGCATATCTGCAAGTGTGTCTTGCATGCTCATTTAATGAGTCCTCACTATTGTGCAGCCATGCGATTCCAAGAATTGGAACCGACGCTTACCAACTAGCTTTCTTCAAACCAGGTACATCACCGCGCATGGCGGCTTCACGCAACTTAATCCGGGACAAACCGAATTTACGATAAACACCGTGCGGACGACCAGTAATCTGGCAGCGACGACGTTGACGAACAGGGCTAGCATCACGCGGCAACTTCTGCAGCGCCACTTGCGCTTCCCAACGCTCATCGTCAGATGAAGTTGGAGAGCTGATGATAGCTTTGAACTGAGTCCGCTTTTCAGCGTACTTAGCCACTGTTTTGGTGCGCTTTGCTTCGCGCGCCTTCATTGATTCCTTAGCCATTGCAATCCACCGTTACTTTTTGAAGGGGAAACCCAGAGCGGTCATCACAGCACGACCTTCATCGTTGTTGCGCGCAGTGGTGGTAATGGTGATATCCATACCGCGCAGCTTGTCAACTTTGTCGTAGTCGATTTCTGGGAAGATGATCTGCTCTTTTACACCCATGCTGTAGTTGCCGCGACCGTCAAATGATTTGGAACTCAAACCACGGAAGTCACGAATACGAGGGATAGCAACATCAACTAAACGATCGAAAAAGTCCCACATACGCTCGCCGCGCAAGGTCACTTTACAACCGACCGGCCAGCCTTCACGCACTTTAAAGCCTGCAACAGACTTACGCGCCAAAGTAACAACAGCCTTTTGGCCTGCAATCGCTTCCATATCAGCCACTGCATTTTCGACCATTTTCTTGTCCCCGATGCCTTCACCAACACCCATATTCAGGGTGATCTTAGTGATGCGAGGAACTTCCATTGCGTTAAGACCCAACTCTTGTTGGACCTGGGCAGCAACTTTGTCTTTGTATAGTGCTTTCAATCTTGACATGGTACCTGCTCCCCTATTATCCGCCGACAACTTCGCCGTTGGATTTAAAATAACGAACCTTGGTACCGTCTTCCAAGATCTTGAAGCCAACACGGTCGCCCTTACCCGCAGCTGCGTTGAAAACAGCTACGTTAGAAGCCGCAATCGGCGCTTCCTTCTCAACGATGCCGCCAGACTGGCCTTGCATCGGATTTGGCTTGGTGTGCTTCTTCACCATGTTGATACCGGAAACGATATAACGGTCATCGCCAGTGATCTTCATCACTTTACCGCGCTTACCTTTATCTTTTCCGGCAATGACGATGACTTCATCATCACGTCTGATTTTGCGCATTGTTAATACCTTATCTTTCCTACTACCTTCTCATGCTCAAAACGCCGAGCACCCGATTCGCATCAGGCCTCAGCGTTTTACATAAACACAAGCTACTTGGAGCTTGGTCTTTATAGCACTTCAGGCGCCAGGGAAACGATCTTCATGAACTTCTCATTGCGAAGTTCACGCGTAACGGGTCCAAAGATACGAGTGCCAATCGGCTGTTCGCTTGCATCGTTCAGCAGCACAGCAGAGTTAACATCGAAGCGGATGATCGAACCATCTGGACGACGAACGCCCTTCTTGGTACGCACAACCACAGCCTTTAGGACCTGGCCCTTCTTCACCTTACCGCGCGGAATTGCTTCCTTAACGGTAATTTTGATGATATCGCCAATGCGAGCGTAACGACGGTGAGAGCCGCCGAGCACTTTAATGCACTGGACACGCTTAGCGCCGCTATTATCAGCAACATCAAGCATCGATTCTGTTTGAATCATGGTCTTACTCCATCACACACGACCTGAACCACCCTAACCAGAGCGATCCAGGTTCAGAGCGAAGGCGCGTATACTACACCTTTGCTGCGTGTTCTTCAATTGTTACTAGAGCCCAAGTCTTAGACTTAGAATACGGACGGGTTTCCTTAACAACTACCAGGTCGCCGATTCCACATTCATTGTTCTCGTCATGAGCATGTAGCTTGGTAGAGCGCTTTACGTATTTACCGTAAATAGGATGCTTTTCCTTGCGCTCAATCAGTACTGTGATGGTCTTATCCATCTTGTCACTAACAACACGGCCGGTTGCAGTGCGGATTCTAGTCTCTGCCATGCTTAGTTACCTGCCTTCTCGTTCAGCACTGTTTTGATCCGAGCAATGTCACGACGAACGCCACCCAACAAGTGGGACTGCGCCAACTGACCAGAACTCTTCTGCATCCGCAGATTGAACTGTTCCTTTAGCAGGTCCAGCAGCTCTTGATTTAGCTCATCTACGGACTTTTCACGTAATTCAACAGCGTTCATTACATCACCGTCCGTTTAACAATGGTTGTTGCCAAAGGTAGCTTGGCAGCAGCCAGAGCAAAGGCTTCAGCAGCCAACGACTCAGGCACACCTTCCATCTCAAACAGCACCTTGCCGGGCTGAATCTGAGCTACCCAGTATTCGACGTTACCCTTACCTTTACCCTGACGAACTTCCAGTGGCTTACCGGTAATTGGCTTGTCGGGAAAAACACGAATCCAGATTTTACCGCCACGCTTGATGTGACGGGTCATGGTACGACGTGCCGCTTCGATCTGACGTGCAGTGATGCGACCGCGACCAGTGGCCTTGAGTCCGAATTCGCCAAAGCTTACTTTGCTTCCGCGTTCTGCCAGGCCGCGGTTACGACCCTTCATCATCTTGCGGTATTTTGTACGCTTAGGTTGTAGCATTGACGTACCCTCTACTTAGCAGCTTTCTTCTTTGAAGCGGCAACCTTCTGAGCACGAACCTGCTCAATACCACCCAAAACTTCACCCTTGAAGATCCACACCTTTACGCCAATAATGCCGTAAGTGGTGTTTGCTTCATAAGTACCGTAATCGATATCGGCACGCAGGGTATGCAGAGGTACACGACCTTCACGATACCACTCTGAACGAGCGATCTCGGCGCCGCCTAAGCGACCACCAACCTGAACCTTGATACCTTTAGCGCCCAAACGCATAGCGTTTTGAACCGCGCGCTTCATAGCACGACGGAACATCACACGACGCTCAAGCTGACTCGCAACACCCTGGGCAACCAATAAGGCGTCCAGCTCTGGCTTGCGAATCTCTTCGATGTTGATCTGAACCGGCACACCCATCATGTTAGTGACAGCAGTACGCAGCTTCTCGACATCTTCACCTTTTTTACCAATCACAATACCCGGACGAGCAGTATGAATGGTGATACGTGCATTCTGTGCAGGACGCTCGATTTCGATGCGGCTAACAGAAGCCTGCTTCAGCTTGGTCTGAAGGAACTTACGCACCTCCAGATCTTGCAGCAGGTTTTTTGCATAGGCTGAGCGACTGGCGTACCAGACCGATGTATGGTCCTTAACAATTCCCAGTCGATAACCTGTCGGATGTATTTTATGACCCATTGTGTTATCTCCTAGCTCTCTGCAACCTTGACGGTGATGTGACAAGAACGCTTCAGGATACGATCAGCACGACCTTTAGCACGCGGCTTAATGCGTTTCATAGTCATACCCTCATCCACAAATACCGTGGATACCTTCAGCTCATCGACATCAGCGCCTTCATTGTGCTCGGCGTTGGCAATTGCCGACTCCAGCACTTTCTTGATGATTGCAGCACCCTTCTTGGGGCTGAAACTCAGGATGTTGAGGGCCTCATCTACAGACTTACCGCGGATCTGGTTCGCAACCAAGCGAGCTTTCTGCGCGGATAAGCGGGCGCCTTTTAATTTAGCGGCTACTTCCATTATCATATCCTCGCCTAGCGCTTGGCTTTCTTATCAGCAGCATGTCCGCGGTAGGTACGGGTGACAGAAAACTCACCCAATTTGTGACCTACCATGTCTTCAGTTACGAAAACGGGAACATGTTGGCGTCCGTTATGGACTGCAATCGTCAACCCGACAAAGTTCGGGAAGATCGTAGAGCGACGAGACCAAGTTTTAATTGGCTTACGGTCGCCCTTCTCGATGGCAGCCTCAACCTTCTTCATCAAGTGAAGGTCAATAAATGGACCTTTCTTAAGTGAACGTGGCACAGCCGTTACCTCGAATGTTTAATTTATTTCTTAGAACGTCGACGCACGATAAGCTTATCGGTACGCTTGTTCTTACGAGTTTTGTGACCCTTAGTCGGCGTACCCCATGGGGATACAGGATGACGGCCACCAGAGGTACGACCTTCACCACCACCATGCGGGTGATCAACAGGGTTCATCGCCACACCGCGAACGGTAGGACGAACACCACGCCAGCGTGAAGCACCAGCCTTACCCAGAGAGCGCAAGCTATGCTCCGAGTTGCCAACTTCACCCAGGGTTGCGCGACAATCAACCAGGACTTTACGCATTTCACCAGAGCGCAGACGCAATGTTGCGTGTGCACCTTCGCGAGCAACCAATTGCGCAGAAGTACCAGCACTACGTGCCATCTGCGCGCCTTTACCAGGCTTGAGCTCGATACAGTGAATCACACTACCCAGCGGAATATTCCGCAACGGCAGAGTGTTGCCCGCTTTAATTTCAGCACCGGCACCAGATACGATCTGATCACCAGCCTGCATACCCTTGGCAGCGATAACGTAACGACGCTCACCATCGGCATATTTCAGCAGTGCGATATTTGCAGTCCGGTTCGGATCATATTCCAAACGCTCAACAACAGCAGGAATGCCGTCCTTGTTACGCTTGAAGTCGACGACGCGATAATGCTGCTTATGACCACCACCGATGTGACGAGTAGTGATACGACCGTTGTTGTTACGGCCGCCAGACTTGGACTTCTTCTCCAACAAAGGTGCATAAGGTGCGCCTTTGTGAAGATCATTATTTACAACCTTAACCACATGGCGACGGCCAGCGGAGGTCGGTTTACATTTAACAATAGCCATCTGTTAGCCTCCCTTATTCGCCGACGAAGTCGATGTCGTGGCCTTCGGCTAGGCGAACATACGCCTTGCGAATGCTCTTGCGTTGACCCATGCCGTTTGCTGTACGCTTGGTTTTACCCTTAGCGTTCAACACACACACGTTGGCAACTTTCACTTCGAACAACTGCTCAACCGCCTTCTTGATCTCAGGCTTAGTTGCATCAGATGCCACACGAAAAACAACCTGCTGAGAATCTTCAGCAACGATAGTCGCCTTCTCAGAGATATGCGGTCCTAGTAGAACCTTGAAGATGCGCTCTTGGTTCATCCCAACATCTCCTCAATCTTCTTAAGTGCAGCAACAGTTACCAGCACCTTATCACTACCAACTAGGCTAACCGGGTCGATTGCAGCAACGTCACGCACATCAACCCTAGGAAGATTGCGCGCAGACAAGTACAGGTCCAGATCTACCGCTTCGGTAACAACCAAAACGTTATCCAGATCCAACTCTTTAAGCTTGGCTACCATCAGCTTGGTCTTAGGGGCTTCGAGCTTAAACTCTTCAACCACAACCAAACGTTCCTGGCGAACCAGCTCAGAAAAGATGCAACGAATCGCAGCGCGATACATCTTCTTGTTTACTTTTTGCGAGTGATCCTGCGGCTTCGCTGCAAAGGTCACACCACCGGAGCGCCAGATCGGGCTACGGATAGTACCTGCACGAGCGCGACCAGTGCCTTTTTGACGCCAAGGCTTACGACCACCACCACTCACTTCTGAGCGGGTTTTCTGAGCACGAGTACCTTGACGCGCACCTGCCAAATAGGCAGTGACGACCTGGTGAACCAGCGCTTCGTTAAACTCTTTACCAAAGGCCAGCTCGGATACTTCTACCGAACCATTAGCGCCTGCAATAGTAAGATTCATCATCATCCCCCTTAGCCGCGCGTTTTAACCGCTGGTTTAACAATCACGTCACCGCCAGTACAACCCGGAACCGGTCCCTTGATCAGGAGCAAGTTACGCTCTGCATCGACGCGTACGACTTCTAGAGTCTGCACAGTGACGCGCTCATCACCCATGTGACCAGCCATCTTTTTGCCTTTGAAAACACGACCAGGCGTTTGACACTGACCAATAGAACCAGGAGCACGGTGAGAGATGGAGTTACCGTGAGTAGCGTCCTGCATAGCAAAGTTCCAGCGCTTAACACCGCCCTGAAAACCTTTACCTTTGGATCTACCCGTCACATCAACTTTCTGCCCAACCTCAAAACGCTCGACAGTTAGTTGATCTCCAACTTGAATTTCTTCGTCACCCGACAGGCGAAACTCCCACAAACCACGTCCAGCTTCGGCGTTTGCTTTGGCGAAGTGACCCGCCGAAGGCTTATTAACACGTGAAGCTTTCTTAGCGCCGACAGTAACCTGCACAGCACCGTAGCCATCGACTTCATCAGTCTTTAGCTGAGTAACGCGGTTCGGTTCCACCTCGATGACCGTGACTGGCACGGATACACCATCATCAGTGAATACACGGGTCATACCCGCTTTCCGTCCGACTAAACCAATAGTCATTATTTTAACCTCTTGCCAGTTGAGTACGGGGCTTTAACCCACTATGGCTGCCCTTTACAGAGCATTCCTCTACTTACACTTATATAGCGCCGAAGCGCTTATCGATTAGCCCAGGCTAATTTGAACATCCACGCCCGCTGCAAGGTCTAGCTTCATCAAAGCGTCAACTGTCTTTTCAGTCGGCTCAACGATGTCTAGTACGCGCTTGTGTGTACGGATCTCATACTGGTCACGTGCATCTTTATTCACGTGTGGTGAGGTCAGTACAGTAAAGCGCTCCTTACGAGTCGGAAGCGGGATCGGGCCACGCACTTGCGCGCCGGTACGCTTGGCAGTATCAACGATTTCCTGTGTGGAAGCGTCGATCAAGCGATGATCAAAAGCCTTCAATCGAATACGAATTTTCTGGTTTTGCATTTCGATCACAACTCCAAATGGAATAAAACGGCAATAAGATGCCACCCCTACAAAAAGGGTACGGAATTGTACGCGTTCATTTTGAGCTGTGCAAGCAAAAGCACACAGAGACGAATGGATTATCTTTCAACCCATAATGGACCCCGAGAACACGGGGCTAAACAACTATTTAGCATCACCCTTAGCGAAGACGCCAAGGCCAACAAGCGGTGTCAAAAGCCTCAAACGCCAGGGCCGCAGAGAATACCAGTTTTATATAAGGAAGCAACACAAGCGCTACAAAAACCTGCCGACCCCACAACAGTTTTCGCCCGGGAAAAACAGACCCACGCCAGCGCAGCCCCTGCCCATCACTCGACCGAATCGCGATCCCGGAAACCGATTAGATAGAGAATCCCATCCAACCCCAGTGTTGAGATCGCCTGCTTGGCACTTTGGCGCACCAACGGCTTGGCTCGAAAAGCGATCCCCAACCCGGCAATCGACAGCATCGGCAGATCGTTAGCACCATCACCGACGGCAATAGTCTGCTCCAGCCGCACCCCTTCTTTAGCGGCGATCTCGCGCAACAGTTCGGCCTTGCGCTGACCATCGACCACTCGCCCGGTGACGCGACCAGTGACCTTGCCGTCTTCGATCTCCAGCGCGTTGGCATGAACATAATCAAAGCCGAGCTTACGCTTGAGGTGCTCACCAAAATAGGTAAAGCCGCCCGATAGAATCGCGGTTTTAAAACCCAGAGCTTTGAGGCTCGAGACCAACTCTTCAACCCCCTCGGTCATCGGCAGGCGCTGTGCCACTTTCTCCAACACCGACTCATCCAACCCCTTCAGCAAACCAACCCGACGCTCAAAACTTTCGGTAAAGTCGATCTTGCCCTGCATCGCCTGTTCGGTAATCGCCGCCACCTGCTCACCCACGCCAGCCTCGATAGCCAACTCGTCGATCACCTCGGCCTCGATCAGAGTCGAGTCCATATCAAACACCACCAGGCGACGGTTACGGCGATAGATATCGTCTTTCTGGAAAGCGATATCGACATCCAGCTCGTTAGCGGCTTTCAGGAACTCGGCACGCAGTGTTTCAGAAGGCGCGCCGCGGACCGAGAACTCGACGCAAGCCTTGGTGCTTTCATTCGCATCATCCAGGTGCACGCGCCCGGACAGACGGCTGATATTGTCGATATTAAGCCCATGATCGGCAGCAATCTTGGTGACCTTTGCGATATGGGAGGCCTGTATCCGTCGCGCCAGCAGCGTGATGATATGGCGCGTCTTGCCCTGACCTTCAACCCAACGTGAGTAGTTATCCAGATCGACCGGCTCAAACTTGGTATTCATCTGCATTGCGTGCATCTGGAACAGCACATCACTCAGCACCGGCGATGACTCAGCCTGCTTAGGCACCTCCACCAGAATACCCAGCGACAGGTTGTCATGGATCACCGCCTGGCCGATATCCAGTACATTGACCTGATAACGAGCCAGGATCTCGGTAATCGTCGAGGTGACACCCGGCTTATCTTCACCGGAGATGGTTATAAGGATGATCTCTTTCACGCGGGCAGTTCCTGCTAGCTACGTAGTCGCCGGGCCATCTCTATAGATAGAAGCGGTACAGCGGACTGAAACGGTCGGATTTTGATGCAAGGAGCGCTATTCTACCCGCTTAGACGGCCTCGAAGCATCCCCATCATGGCAGAAAACCTGACAACCCTGATCGACTGGCTCAGCCAGAACCCACAATGGATCGCCGTGGCGATCGGCGCTACCGCGTTTATCGAATCACTGGCGATGATCGGCGTCATTATTCCCGGGGTCGCGATACTCTATGCTGGCTCCGCGCTATCCGGCTCACTCGGCTTATCACTTTGGGACTGCCTGCTGGCGGCAATGGCCGGGGCCGTCGCCGGCGACGTACTGAGTTTTCTTCTAGGACGCTATGCCCATCAACCTGCGATGCGCCACTGGCCCTTCAAACAACACCCCGACTGGATTCAGCGCGGCGAGCAGTTCATCCAGCGTCACGGTGTAGCCAGCGTCGTCATCGGTCGCTTTGTCGGCCCGCTACGACCGGTACTGCCCTTTGTCGCTGGCATGCTACAGATGCGACCCAGACACTTTCTGCTGATCAACATCGCCTCCGCCGCACTCTGGTCGCCGGCCTATATTCTTCCCGGCTACCTGTTCGGCCACTTTGGTCGCGTAGGTCTCGAACAGGCCGCCAGCAGCGGTCTGCTTAATTTACTGCTACTGGGCCTGATCGTGCTAACTCTCGCTGCGATGTACGGCCTCCACCACTGGCTCCACCCTGAACACCCACACCACCAGAAACTATCGAAAATACTGCGACTGGAAAGTTTTCGCAGCCCGAGAACCGGTGAACTGCCACTGGGATCGGCGCTGATCCTAGCGGTCTGCGCAGGCCTGTTTGGGCTACTTACAGTCAGTGTCGCGCTGGGCAATCCGCTAACCCCTATTGACCAAGCCCTGACCGGTATCCTGCAACACCTGCGCAACGAAACCCTGGATCAGTGGATGGTCGGTCTAACCCTCGTCGGCGATGGCGTACACCTGGCACTGCTTAGCCTAGCGCTATGCATCAGTTTCGGATTCAGCCGTAACCCGGCCGCTGTCGTCCACTGGCTGGCCGCCTTGTTGATACTGCTACTGCTCAACCAACTGTTTAAATTCGGCTTGGCTATTCCCCGCCCCCAAATCCTAGTACCAGGACTGCAATCGTTCAGCTTCCCCAGCGCCCACACCAGCAACAGCACCCTCTTCTTCATCCTGCTGGCGACCTTTATCGCCCAGCAACTGCCCTATTCAAGACGCTGGCTGATCTATAGCATCGCAGCGCTACCCGCATTAGCCATCGGTCTATCAAGAATCTATCTGGGGGTACACTGGTTCAGCGACGTACTGGGAGGGGTCTTACTAGGACTGGCAGTTTGCGCCGCCACCCGACTGAGCTACAGCCGTTTCGACAGCCGCCCCATCCACTGGAACGGCGCCTGGCTAGGGCTGGCGGTACTACTGATCAGCGCCCTTTATCTGGGCTTCAAGCTGGACAGCGCGCTGTTACGCTACCTGCCAGCATAGGGCCAAGCTTTGACGGATCGCCGTGAGAACTTGCGTCCCACGGCATCCACCTGACTAGCCAGCCTTACTGCTTCGGCTTCGGCTTACGTCTGCGCTTACGCTTAGGCGCTCCGTCGGCTGGCGCACTGACGGCCGATTTAGCTTCGACTTTGGCGGGCTTTTTCGCCTTAGACTTGCTGCTGGGTTTACGCCGGCGCGACGAACTAAGGGTTTCGACCAACTCAAAGTCGATCTTGCGATCATCCAGATCAACCCGCACCACCCGCACGCGCATCTCATCACCGAGGCGGTAGATCACCCCGGTACGCTCACCACTGAGACGCTGCTTAGCCGCATCGAAATGGTAATAGTCTCCCTGCAGCGCCGAGACATGAATCAAGCCCTCGGTGTAAACGCCCTGCAGCTCGACAAACAAACCAAAGCCGGTCACCGCACTGACGACACCGTTGAACTCGTCGCCGATGTGATCCTGCATATATTCACACTTAAGCCAACCCATCACATCGCGGGTCGCCTCATCAGCACGACGCTCGGCCAACGAGCACTGCTCGCCCAGCTCCAGCATCTTCGGCAGATCGTAGGGGTAACTCTTGGTCGTATCCAGACTTGGTGCACTGTCGATGCGAACCACCGGCGGCTTGCCAGCTCCAAACATCGATTTGACCTTCGACATCAAGCCGCCCTTCTCACGGATAACCGAACGAATCGCCCGGTGCACCAGCAGGTCAGGATAACGCCGGATCGGCGAGGTGAAGTGGGCATACGCCTGGTACGCCAGACCGAAGTGACCCTCGTTCTGCGGGCTATAGACCGCCTGCGATAGCGAGCGCAGCATCATCGTCTGAATAATATGCGCGTCGGGACGATCCTCGGCCTGCGACAACAATGTCTGATAGTCATCGGGAGTCGGCTTGTCACCACCGCCCAGATTAAGCCCCAACTCACCCAGAAAACCGCGTAGATTGGTTAGCTTTCGCTCTTTGGGCCCTTGGTGCACACGATACAGCGCAGGCAGCTTGAGCTTTTCCAAGAAGCGCGCTGTGGCAACGTTGGCGCACAGCATGCATTCCTCGATTAGCTTGTGCGCATCGTTGCGCACCACCGGCACAATCTTGTCGATCTTGCGCTCCGAACCAAACACAATTCGCGTTTCGGTGGTTTCAAAATCGATCGCTCCACGCTCACTACGCGCTCCGCGCAACGCCTGATACAGGTAGTAGAGTTCGAACAGATGCGGCAGCACATCAGCGTGCTTACGACTCACCTGCTGACCCGCCTGCGACTCCGGCGCATCGAGCAACGCACCGACCTGAGTGTAGGTCAGCCGTGCGTGCGAGCGGATCACCGACTCATAAAACTTATAACCGCTCAATTTACCCTTGGCACTGATGGTCATTTCGCACACCATCGCCAACCGGTCGACATCCGGATTCAACGAGCAAAGCCCATTAGACAGGCTCTCCGGCAGCATCGGCACCACCTGCTGTGGGAAGTACACCGAGGTGGCACGGTTGCGTGCTTCATCATCCAGCGCAGAGCCAGGTTGAACGTAGTGCGACACGTCGGCGATGGCCACATACAAACGCCAGCCGCCACCTTTCTTGGCCTCACAATAGACCGCGTCATCAAAGTCGCGCGCATCTTCGCCATCGATGGTCACCAACGGCAGTTCGCGCAGATCGATCCGGTGCTGCTTGTCGGACTCGGTGACCTGGGCCGGAATCTCGGCCGCCTCATCACGTGCCGCTTCAGGCCAGATGTTAGGGATATCGTAGTTGCGGATCGCCACCTGTATCTCCATCCCCGGCGCCATGTGCTCACCCAACAGCTCGATCACCTTGGCACGCGGACGCCCACCCTTCGAAGGCTGCTGCACGATTTCGGTCAGAATGTAGTTGCCGTTCTGCGCCCCAAGGCAATCCTCGGCCGCGATCACAATATCCTGGCTGATGCGGGCATTTTCAGGAACGATGTAGCACACCCCGTCATCGTTGATAAAGCGCCCGACCAACTGCAGCGTCTTGTGCTCGAGCACTTCGACCACACTACCCTCGCGCCGTCCGCGATGATCCAAGCCACTGACGCGCACCAGCACGCGATCACCATCAAACAACTTACGCATCTGTCGATTGTGCAGGTAGATATCTTCCGACTTATCGTCGGGTGCCAAAAAACCAAAGCCGTCACGATGCCCACTGACACGCCCAGCCACCAGATCCATCCGATCGACCAAGCCATAGCCGCCGCGGCGACCGTGAATCAACTGGCCATCGCGCTCCATCGCCCGCAGACGACGTCGCAGCGCCTCAATCTGCTCTTCGCTAACAATTCCCAGCTCGGTACACAACTGGGCATGGGACATAGGCCGCTGCAGCTTTTCAAGCAGCTCCATAATAAATTCACGGCTCGGAATAGGGTTGTCGTACTTTTGGGCTTCCCGATCAGCATGGGGATCGCGGGTCATAGTCTGTCTCTTAAATGAGTTTGCGTCTGCTATTAAGGTATCGAAGCCAGCGTTGGCTCTGGTGACGCAGTAAAGTGTGGCGCATTGTTGCTGATTTAACCAACCGCCACAATGGCGCGAGGCGAATAGGGTCGCTTTTGTTGCGCTTCAACGGTCAACCAACGACCACAGGTTATTACCGATTCATGACGATTTAGTGACAACCACATCCTCTGGATCACTCGCTCTCACAGGGCGAGTGCCGATCGCTCAGTGACGGCCAACCAACCCATCCCTGGACATCATCCCTATCGCCATCCTTGGCTTTCGGGACATACGACTGCCACAGACGGCAGAAGTGTCGGTAAAGCAGGAGCCGTTACCGACCCGTCCATCCCTGGACATCATTCCTATCGCCATCCTTGGCTTTCGGGACATACCGTCCATCCCTGGACATAAAAAAGGCCAGCGTTTAGCTGGCCTTCGGATCGATCAATGCGAGGATGACTTAAGGACGGTCGTCCACCTCGGATTCATCTTTGACCGGAGGCAGTAGGTCTTCGCGCACGACCTTCATCGCCATCAGTACGTTGGCAGCAACGTAGATCGAGGAGTAAGTACCCACTAACACACCGATCATCAGCGCGGTAGCGAAGCCGTGGATCATCTCACCACCAAAGAAGAACAGTGCCAGCAGTACCAGCAAGGTGGTCAACGAGGTCACCAAGGTCCGACCCAACGTCTGGTTCAGCGATAGGTTGATCACCTCTTCAGAGGTGCCCTTTCGCAGCTTGCGGAAATTCTCCCGAATTCGGTCCGACACCACGATAGTATCGTTGAGCGAGTAACCGATCACCGCCAGCAACGCCGCCAGTACGGTCAGGTCGAAATCCAACTTCAGGATCGAGAACAGCCCCAGCACGATGATGACATCGTGTGCCAAGGCCACCACTGCACCGACCGAAAACTTGAACTGGAACCGCATCGCCACGTAGAGCATCACGATAGCCAGCGCCAGCAACATCCCCAGGCCGCCCTGCTCGCGTAGCTCGTCACCGACTTGGGCACCAACAAACTCGGAGCGCAGCAGTGTCACTTCAGAGTCAGCGCCCGCACGCAATGCGGCCAGCACATCGTCACCCAAGGTTGCGGTGTGATCTTGCGCCAACCGCACCATGATATCGGTCGGCGAGCCGAAGGTTTGAACGATGGCCGAGCCATATCCCGCCTCGACCAGCGTCTGACGAATCGTATCCAGCGGCTGCTCCTGAGCGTACTCGACCTCGACCAACGCGCCGCCGGTAAAGTCGAGCCCGAACTGCAGGTTGTTAACAAACAACGAGATGATCGACGCCAGTACGACTGCGACCGAGATCGCAGTCATCACCTTGCGCAGCGCCATGAAATTGAATCCACCCTCGCTGCTTGCGTCTAGGCTTTCGGCTTCCATAGTCATGTCTGATTCACTCATCACTTAATACCCCAGCCGATCGACAGTTTGTTGACCTTACGGCCGCCGTAGATCTGGTTAACCAGCGCGCGGGTTACCACGATCGCGGTAAACATGGAGGAGATAATGCCCAGCGACAGCGTCACCGCGAAGCCCTTAACCGGCCCGGTCCCTACCGCAAACAGAATCACCGCTACCAGCAGGGTGGTGATATTGGCGTCAAAGATGGTAGAGAAGGCACGATCGTAACCGGCATTAATCGCCGATTGCGGCGGCAAGCCATTCTTCAGCTCCTCTTTTATACGCGAGAAGATCAGCACGTTGGCGTCCACCGCCATACCCACCGTCAATACGATACCGGCTATACCCGGCAGCGTCAGCGTGGCCGATAGCATCGACATCGCCGCAGTCAGCAGTGCCAGGTTCAACGCCAAGGCGATATTGGCAACAATCCCGAAGGTCTTGTAGAACACCAGCATGAACACCAGCACCAGCGCCAGACCTATCTGCACCGAGGTTACCCCCAGATCGATATTCTGCTGACCTAAGCTCGGCCCAACGGTCCGCTCCTCGACAAAGTAGATTGGTGCCGCCAGCGCACCCGCGCGCAACAGCAGCGCTAGCTCGGACGATTCACCCGCGCCGTCGAGGCCGGTGATGCGGAAGCTATTACCCAGCGCCGACTGAATCGTCGCCAGTGAGATAATCTTCTTCTCGACGTATGGCACCCGCTTTTCGACTTCAACACCGTCGATTTTCTCGTAACGAGTACGGGTCCTATGCTCGATGAACAGCACCGCCATGCGACGCTTGATCGCATTACGGGTGATGCGGTTCATCATCTTGCCGCCGTTGGAATCGAGTGTGATCGACACTTGCGGCTGACCGTTCTCGTCAAAGTTGGCTTGCGCGTTAGAGACCGAGCTACCGGTGATGATCACGTCCTTTTCGATATCGGCTGGACGACGACCCTGCTCGCGGAACTCGTAACTCTCAAGACTGGAGCGTGGCGCATCGGGCGCGGCTTCGAGACGAAACTCGAGGTTAGCGGTCTTGCCCAAAATCCGCTTAGCAGCAGCGGTATCCTGCACGCCCGGTAGCTGAATCACGATCCGGTTACGACCCTGACGCTGCACCAGCGGCTCGGCCACACCCAGCTCGTTAACCCGGTTACGAATCGTGGTCAGATTCTGCTTGATCGCATAGTCTTCGATCTCGGCGATCTTGGCTTCAGACAGGTTAACGCCCAAGAAAAAGCCACCATCGATGTCTTCGTCGGTCAGCTTAAACTCGCGAAACTCTTTACGCAGCAGGCTATGGCCCTGATCACGCGCCTCTTGCGAGGCAAACTTAATGACCAAACTGCCATCGTCCTTATGATCAACACTGCGGTAACGTAGCCGCTCGCTGCGCAGTTTGGTTTTGATCTCGCTGACGTAGACATCCAACCGCTGACTCACAGCCGCCACCATGTCGACCTCCATCAGGAAGTGAACACCGCCACGCAGATCCAGGCCCAGTTTCATCGGTCCAGCGCCAATTGAGCTCAGCCAATCGGGCGTGGTCGCCGCCAGGTTCAGCGCGGTCACATAGTCATCACCCAAGACCCGGGCGATAGCAGACTTAGCACGCAGTTGCTCTTCAGAGCTCGTGAGGCGAACCAACAGACCTTTTTCCAGCACCTCGGCACCGTGATAGGCAACGTTGGCCTGGTCCAGTCCTTTGAGTGCACGATCCAGCGTCTGCTGAGTCAGCGGCGTTGAGGTCTGGGCGCCCGAAACCTGCACTGCGTAATCATCGGGGTAAAGATTGGGCGCGGCATAAATCCCACCGACCAGCAGTACCACAATAATCAGCAGGTTTTTCCAAAGCGGATATTTGTTGAGCATAACGCTCGACTCCTTGCTACAAAGCACCACAACGGTCGCAGACCACCACGGCGTTTAAACACAAAACGCCACTGCCCGGATTAACCAAGAGTGGCGTTTTTATGACGACTGAGGACGTTTAGATGTCCTTAATAGTACCCTTAGGCAGCATCGCTTGGATGTGCATTTTCTGGAACTTTAGCTCGACAGTTTCCGACACGCTCAACACCACGTAGTCATCGTCGACCTTAGTGATCTTACCGAGCAGACCAGCACTGGTTACCACTTCGTCGCCTTTGGCCATCGCCGCAACCAAGGCTTTGTGATCTTTGGCCCGCTTGCTCTGCGGACGCCAAACCATAAAGTAGAAAATGGCCGCAAAACCAACCAGAAAGATCAAACCAGACAGATCGCCAAACGGACCCGCTGCACCAGCCGCGCCGGCTTCAGCCATAGCGGGAGAGATAAAAAAGCTCATTAAAGTCTCCTAAAGGGATTATATCGAAGGTCGTTATTAACGGATTAAACCGCCCCTCAATCCAGTGTTGGAACGTCAAGACCGCGCTTGCGGTAGAAATCGCCCACAAAGTCGCTCAATTTACCCTGTTCAATTGCACTACGCAATCCGCTCATCAGGTTTTGATAGTAACGCAGGTTATGAATGGTATTGAGCTGTGCGCCCAGCATCTCTTTGCATTTATCCAGATGGTACAGATAAGCACGGCTGAAATTTTGACAGGTGTAGCAATCGCAGTCGGCATCCAACGGCGCCGTGTCGTGGCGGTGTGTTGCATTGCGAATTTTCACCACCCCATTGGAGGTAAACAGGTGGCCATTGCGAGCGTTACGGGTCGGCATCACGCAATCGAACATATCAACCCCGCGTCGTACGCCTTCAACCAGATCTTCCGGCTTGCCGACGCCCATCAGGTAACGCGGCCGATCTTCGGGCATCTTCGGCGCCATAAAGTCGAGCACCTTCATCATCTCGTCTTTGGGCTCGCCCACCGACAGCCCGCCGATGGCGTAACCGTCAAAACCGATCTCGGTCAGCCCCTTCAGCGACTCGTCGCGAAGCTCGTCGTACATACCGCCCTGAACGATGCCGAACAGCGCCGACGGGCTATCACCGTGCGCGTCTTTAGAGCGCTGAGCCCAACGCAGCGACAACCGCATCGAATCGGCCGCCTCTTTCTCGGTCGCCGGGTACGGCGTGCATTCGTCAAAAATCATCACGATATCCGAACCCAGCTCGCGCTGAACCTCCATCGAGCGCTCCGGTGTCAGCTCGACCTTGGAACCATCGACCGGCGACTGGAACTTAACCCCGTGCTCGGTGATCTTGCGCATCGCCCCCAGGCTGAACACCTGAAAACCACCCGAGTCGGTCAGGATCGGTCCCTGCCACTGGATAAAGTCGTGCAGGTCACCGTGCTCTTTCACCACCTCGGTACCTGGCCGCAGCATCAGGTGGAAGGTGTTTCCCAAAATCATATGGGCGCCAGTCTCTACGATATCGCGTGGCAACATTCCCTTGACCGTGCCGTAGGTACCGACCGGCATAAACGCCGGCGTCTCGACATCACCACGCGGAAAGCTCAACCGGCCACGACGCGCTTTGCCGTCGGTCGCCAGCAATTCGTACTGCATAAAACATTTTCTTGTCACTTATGACTCCAAATAGATCTGTCTAAATCTTTTCATCAACAACCAAGGCACAAACATCACCAAGGTAAGTGCGCCAAAGCGCTGTTAAATCTGGGTGCGGCGAGTGAGGAACATGGCGTCGCCATAACTGTAAAACCGGTACTTCTGTGCCACCGCCTCGGCATAGGCCGCGCGGATATTGCCCTGCCCGGCGAAAGCGCTGACCAGCATCAACAGCGTCGATTCGGGCAGGTGAAAGTTGGTCACCAAGCAGTCGATCACCGCAAACGCATAACCAGGATAAATAAAGATATCGGTCTCGCCGCTGTAGGGTGCCAACTCGCCAGCATGGTGCTTAGCGGCACTCTCCAGACAACGTACGCTGGTGGTGCCGACCGCAATCACCCGTCCGCCACGCGCTTTGGCATCGCGCACCTGCTGACAGACCTGCTCCGAGACCTCGATATATTCTGAATGCATCTGATGCTCGAGTACTGTTTCGACCTTCACCGGCTGAAAAGTTCCGGCCCCGACATGCAAGGTCACAAAACCCAGATCAACCCCTTCATCGCGTAGCGACTGCAGCAACGCATCGTCAAAATGCAGCCCCGCCGTCGGCGCCGCCACCGCACCGGGGGCACGGTTGTACACGGTTTGATATCGCTCACGATCCGACTCATGGTCGTCACGATCCATATAGGGTGGCAGCGGCATATGGCCGATCTCATCGAGCCAGCTCAGCAAGCTGCGCTCACCCTTAAAGCGCACCTCAAACAGCGCCCCACGACGACCGGTCACCTCGGCCTCCAACTGCCCTTCCAGCAACAGACTGGCACCCGGTTTGGGCGATTTGCTCGAACGGATATGCACCAGCGCGTTATGCGCATCGACAACCCGCTCGATCAACATCTCGATCTTGCCGCCGGTCGATTTCTGGCCAAACATCCGCGCCGGAATCACCCGGGTATCGTTAAACACCATCAGGTCACCCGGCGCCACCAGCTCCAATAGCTCGGCAAAACCGCGATGGCTGATCTGACCACTATCACCCTCAACACACAGCAACCGACTACCGGTCCGTTTCTCCGCCGGATGACGAGCGATCAGCTCATCGGGAAGTTCAAAATGAAACTCTTTAACGCGCATACCAGTACAAATTCTCAGCAGAAACCCACAAATCAACAATTCGTCGCCCAAGGGGCGTTGACCTGCGTAAAAAGCTGCCTATAATACACGCTCTTTCAGGGCCAGTGTGGTGAAATTGGTATACACGACGGATTCAAAATCCGTTGCCGAAAGGCGTGGCGGTTCGAGTCCGCCCACTGGTACCACGAACAAACAAAAAAGCCTCCATCAATCGATGGGGGCTTTTTTGTTTGTATTTTGAGTGGTAACTGGTGGCGACGAGAACCGCTCCGGTTCGACAAATTGCACCGCAATTTGAGACGAGGCGCACCGCGCCGAAGCCCCGCAGGGGGCGAAACAGCCACCAGCTGTTTTGATCCGCCCGCCCACGGACAGACCTATTCTATTGTTTGCTGGGGATCGCGACAAAAAGGCGCTTTTTCGAAGCGTTATCGCAAAAATCAAAAAAATCCTAGCTAGGCAAAACCATAGACACTCCCGGTCTATCTACGGTTCCGTCTGTGCGGTTTCTGTGCGTCGCGGTATCCTACTAAATTCAACGATATCCAAGATGACTGACTTCAGGTCAGCATCAAAGGCGAGACTAACCGCTTTGATTTACGGGGGCCGTCCGGTCAAACAACCTTCCAGTGGCTGTTACTTCCTGCGATAAAACTTACATCCATAGAGAGCCGTATCGCTTCCGCTTTGTGGAACAAAGCGGACCGCTAGGGGTTGCTGATATAACGTCAAAAACAGCGGCGCATTTATGCATCCGACTGCTTTTGTTTGTTAGGTTTATCCGCTCCCCAGTTTTTTAAAATTGTAGATTCTGATCGGTTCCGTATTTCTTCTAGAGAATTCAGCACCTTATCTGCAAGAACCCTGAACTTATCCACTTTACTTCTATCTGATATTTTGTGTTTTGCCCCCAAATCCAATTCATTTTGAGCAAATGTTAATGCATTGACGGCATTAGCAAATAACTCAATTAAATTTTTGTCTTCGACGGCATGCAGCTCTCGTGGCATTAGAGAAATAATAACTGCTAAATCACCAATCATTTGCTGGTCTTCAAATGCCATTTTTGTAGGCATGTAGTGATCACCAGCCGATAAACCTCCATTTATTTCAAATATATTCCTGGTCATCCAGTGAATGCATTCTTTCAGTTTTTCAGAATTTATTACATACCAATTAACCTCATTGATACCAATAGGTTGAATAAGTGATTTGATTGGCTTGAGTAATTGTTGGAAGGCTAATTCATAAGAAAAGTGGTTTTCCCACTCTGTGAAATCAGCATACTTAATATGGGATATTGATGAGGGAAGTTCCGTATGCTCAATAAGTGCTGGCAATATTGTTATTCCGTCTGAACTCAGCTGCTTCATTTTTGCTACGCTGAGCTCCTCGGTAACCCAATTTGATTCAATTGAGCTCTGCGAAACCACATAAATAAGATGTGAGGATTGGTCGATACTTTCGTATATTCTTTTTGGAATTGAATCACCTACGGAGATGTCTCGATCGTCAAGAAATGTCCTTAATCCATAGGACATAAACGATAGATTTAGCTTTTTTACAAAATCTTTGTCTTTGCTTGAATGACTAAGAAAAATCATAATTCGTCACTATTTTATTGACTGAAAATATGGGCTCAAACCTAACGCCTGCTTATAAAAAACAAAAGGGGTCAAGTCTTGTCTTTTGCCTCGGTTTAAAAGGCAAGTTGTAGTTATTTCGCTTTTTCATAACAGACATAGCGCCAGGCTTTCCCTCTCTCTTTTACAACGCTCTTTTGGTATGAACCGCTCAACCCCAATCATCCACCGCGATTTTTTTCATCGCTTGATCAGCCGGTCGGATATCGGCGTATAAGCAGATACCTAGCCAGTCAGGCATCGATTTGGCCAGCCGGGCGTTGCCCTGGGTGTTGACCAGCCCTTGTTGCAGGGCCGCGCCAAGTTCAAGCTCGCCTTGCCAGACCCGCACCAACGAAGCCACGCTGCTACTGATATACAGGTCGACATCCTTGCCGGGGTTTTCGGTACACAGATCCACATCGTCCCCCCGAACGATCAGCCACCAGCTTTTATACTGGGCCAGCTCATTGAAAATAAAGCAGATCACCGTTTCTCCACCGGGCAGCGCAGCGGTTTGCAGACGGCGTTGCAGGTCCCACATCAGAAACTCTACATCCAGCTCATCCTCGCTTAACTGCCCCTGGGCCCAGCGCATTCCCCAGACCGCAAGGTGCTCGATGATAGGCGCTAACTCTTTGCCGGCGGCAGACAAGAAATAGTCGTACCCCTTGCGCCCCTGCTGCGCTTTGCGAACGATAATACCGGCGTTTTCCAGCTGCTTAAGCCGCTTGGTCAGCAGCGACGGGGAGATCCGTGACAGACCTCGCTGGAATTCATTAAATCGGTGTGACCCTAACAGCAGCTCCCTCAAAATCAGCAGCGTCCAGCGCTCACCGATCAGTTCGGTAGCCTTAGCCACCGGACAAAATTGCCCATAGTCCGCCATCGTTATGCCTCCCATTGATCGATTTAGCATAGAGCATTGAGGCTGGGGCAATCCTGCTAACTACATAGTTAGTAGTTAAACACTACAGCGGGTGAAGTATCGGCAAGGCAGCCATCCCCAGTAACCTTTCTCCATCGGCACGGGATGTCGATAACGATGTTAATAACACCACTGCCCAGGAGAGATCCCATGAACATCACCCAACAGCACACTCAGACAGTCAATGGCGTCGATGCCGAACAGGTCAAAGCTCTGGCCGGAAAAATTCAAAATGATGCCGAGTACGGAAAATTCACCTTCCGGGCCAACAACCGCTGGATTAACGGCACCCGCAATCGTAGTTCGATCCAAGGATTCTTTGCCGGTGGCAAGGAGGATCACAGCCGTAAACAAGCGCTACTGGTCGATGTTGACCAACCCGATTTCCTTGGCGGCGATAACACCGCACCCAACCCGGTTGAGCACCTGCTGCATTCTCTGGACAGCTGTCTGACCACCACCCTGGTCTACCATGCGTCCGTCCAGGGGGTTCAGCTTGACGAGGTGGAAACTTGGTCTGAAGGGGATCTTAACGCCCAGGGCTTCTTTGGTATTTCGGATACCGTCGCCAAAGGCTACCAAGGCATTCGGGTCAACATGCGTGTTAAAAGCGATGCGAGTAGCGACGAGCTGACCAAGATGGCGATGTACTCCCCAGTATTCGAGATGCTATCCAATGCCGTGCCGGTCGAGTTTTCTCTGACGACAAGCTAGCGCCGTGCCTGAAAAACCTGAAATATGAGGGCGACACCCCATCCATGTCTTAGTCGCCCTCGAAGGTCACGCGTAAACATAACGACCCGATTACTGAAGGTACCGATCCTTAGGTAGCCTGAACCTGCCCCAGTTATGGGGGATGCCCATTCTGCTGCGATTAATGTGATCACGTCTTAGAAGGTAAGACAGCAACGCCAGGGAGCCTGCGAACACGTCCAAATGCAGAACCGCTTGGGGACTAATTCGTAGGTTCCTTAGGCTTTAATAAAAAATACCGGCTAACCCCAGTCACTAAATCAGTGGTTAGTAGCACCTGACATGCATCAACACTCTTAACGTTAATCATTGAGCCGCTATCAACTTTCGATACTATGGCTGACTCACAGGATTTAGTCCTAGCCAATTAACGATAACAATAATAACTAGCGTTTTTTATGACCTACACTCTTCGCTTTTTTCATCATGATGGACAGTGCTCCGTTGCTCTTCTTGCACAAAGAAGCAACCTCCAATGAAACGTGCTTTCATCTGCCTTATCTTCTTTATCGGGGTATTCGCTCTCGGCTCATTCTGGAGTGGCAACTACAAGAAGCAGGTGCGTCAAGAGCAACAAAAACTGATCTCTGAGATCGTCAATATCCAAATCTCCAATATCGAGCAGCGGCTTTCTCGCTCTCTGTCTACCACAGATATGCTGGCCATTGAGGTGCAGCAGAACCAAGGTCAAATCAACGATTTCGAGATTTTCGCCCAATCGGTGATCGATAGCATCGGTGGGGTATCCAATCTACAGCTTGCTCCAAATGGGGTGATAGAACAGATTCACCCTATCACGGGCAATGAACAAGCCATCGGCCACAACATCCTTCTTGATGACAAGCGAAAGAAGGAAGCCTGGCTCGCGATTGAACGTAAACAGCTGACCTTGGCGGGTCCTTTTAAGCTGGTTCAAGGGGGCGTGGCTATTATCGGTAGAAAGCCTGTGTTTATTCAACACAACGGAAACCCAAGGTTTTGGGGCTTTGTTTCAGCGCTGATCTTTCTCGATGATCTGTTAGCAGTCACCGACCTTAAGCAGTTAGAGGAGAAGGGCTATAGCTATCGGTTAACCCGCGCTCACCCAGATAAACAGCGTACCGACATCATCACTCAATCCTCAAAAAAATTAGGCAACAGCCCACAGAAAGCTGAAATTAAGGTTCCCAACGGAATCTGGTATCTCGAGATGAGTCATGAGATGCCATCATCTTTGTATGGCCTATTAGGCTATCTGGCGAGTTTTATCATCGCCTTGCTGGCTTCCTGGCAGCTGTGGAGCATGATGAATTATTCGCAGCATCTTGAGCGCGTAGTGAAGAAGAAAACGCTTGAGCTGGAAGAGCTTGCTTTTAATGACCATCTAACAGGGTTGGCCAATCGTCGCTCATTGACTGAGCGGTTAAAGCAAGTTCTCTGGGAAGCGAAACGCTACCAGCGAACCGCGGTATTAATGTATTTAGACTTGGATGACTTTAAGCGCATCAATGACTCGATGGGGCATGATGCCGGCGATACATTACTAAAACAGATCGCAGCCCGCCTAAGAGGGGCTGTACGAGAGAGTGATCTGGTTGTGCGCTTGGGTGGGGATGAATTTGCTGTTCTATTGCTCAATGAAGATTCCATTAACAATGCAGCCAAGATAGCGAAAAAGCTTATTCAGAAGATCGAACAGCCGGTACGTATTGCTGGTCGTGGTTTTACTATCACGTCTTCAATCGGCATCACGTTGGTGCCAAACGACGGTAACGACGTACCCACGTTGCTGGGAAACGCTGATCTTGCAATGTA
This sequence comes from Halopseudomonas sp., assembly GCA_036960405.1. GTDB lineage: Bacteria > Pseudomonadota > Gammaproteobacteria > Pseudomonadales > Balneatricaceae > Motiliproteus. The sequence continues at coordinate 91,604 of JBALWS010000001.1, forward strand.
TGCTGCAAAAAAGGCTGGCAAGAGAAATTTTCACTTCTTTGATCAAGCGATGCAACAGAAGGCCGTAGAGAAACACCAACTCGAAGCTGACCTTGCTGAAGCCGTCATCAACAATCAACTTGAGCTTCATTATCAGCCTCTGATCGACCTGCAGACACGCCAAGTATCCACCTACGAAGCCCTGGTTCGCTGGAATCATCCTACACGTGGATTTCTACCTCCAGACCAGTTCATTGGCTTAGCTGAGGAATCAGGAAAGATTGTCGACCTGGGTTACTGGGTGATTCGTGAAGTTTGCCAGCAGATCAGCTTACGTACTCAACAACACCTTAAATGCAAAGCGATAGCCGTCAATTTATCACCCAAGCAATTTGTCGATCCCAACCTGCTTGAGAATATTAAAACGATCGTAAGAGAAGCCGACATCGACGCTCGGATGTTGGAAGTGGAAATTACCGAGTCCACGTTGATGGATAATGTTGATAACGCTATCCAGATAATGGAAGCGCTACGGGCGATGGGGATTCGCATTGCCATCGATGATTTCGGTACTGGCTATTCTTCGTTGGCGGTTATTAAACGGTTCCCTGTCGATAAGCTCAAAATTGACCGCAGCTTTGTTGCCAAGCTTGATAAGGATCGCAGTGACCAGAAAATTGTGCGGGCCATCATCGCTATGGCTCATACACTGCAAATAGAGGTCGTAGCCGAGGGGATTGAGACTGAACAGCAATATGAACTGTTAAAACACGCTAAGTGCGATATCGGTCAGGGGTATCTGTTTGCTAAACCTAAGCCGATTGATCAAGCCTTTATCAGTGAGGCACATCTCACTCGCGCCTGATCAACCGAATAACCGATTACTTGAGGGATTAACATGGCCCAGTATCCTCGCTTTAAGTAGAACCTCAACGAAGCTCGAGAGCGGCGGTTTAAGATCTGTGCAGACGTGACAAGCTGTTCACCGCTGAGTGATTTTCCAGGCTTAGGAGTGGGGCTCAAATTTATTGATCCACCAGAATATTATCTGAGCTTAATCGATCAACTGAACGCTACTGCAGACCCTGATAAGAATTGACCCCCTTAAGCAAACAAAGCGACCGCTAATCGGAAACGAGCTGAAGGTACCGCCCCCAAGACGCCACCAACGATCGGCGCGTTTCTTCGATCACTACCCACCCCACATTAAACGCAGCAAGAAATCGTCACAACAATGAACTACTTTTGGGGTAAGAAGGGTAAGCAGTGATCGGAGAGAATGTATGCTTTTACATTCCATTCGTATTTATGATGTTTTTGTATCGCTACTGGTTATCTGGCTGATCAACCTGTCGAACGCTGCTATGGCAGATGCCGGTTCAGATGAGAAACACTTTCACCTAAGAGTCGGCGCGCTGGCTCATAGCGTTGGTCCTCTTTCAGATGGTGACGAATCGGGGGCCGATATAAACCTCGAACTTATGTTTCCCCGTAACCCACAGACCCATCACTACTGGGGCAGGATGATCACGGGCACAAACCTGAATTTAAACCATGAAACCAGTCAGATATATATTGCCAGGGCTTGGCAGTTGGGCCTGCCTGTTTCATTGGTGCTCGAATATCAGTTTGGTTTTTCCATTCACAATGGAGAACTAGATTCGGCCGATTCGGATCGCCGGCAATTAGGCTCACGGCTACTGTTTCGAAATGCGCTTGAACTCGGCTGGCGCTGGGATTCAAACCGGATCTCTGTTATCTACGACCATGCCTCCAATGCTGGACTGCTGGAAGAGCGAAATCAGGGGATAGATAATATCGGCATACGGCTATCTATTGGCCTCTGACACGCATTAGAACGCTACCTGCCAACACCCCCCACCCTCTATTCCAGATCAAAAACTTACAACTCAATCTCTATCTGAAATTAAACCCAGCAACAAAAATCCCCAATACCAAACAAAAGTTTCCTATTGGAAACTTTTGTTGACCCTGTTTCTTTTCGGGTATACCCTGCATTTGATGGTAATACCTACGCACCAACCAATATGGCCATACCAACCCTAACGCCTCGGAGGCTCACCAAGGCGAAGGCTAGGTTAAAGGCCGGAGCGAAAAAGTTGCCAACCGCGGCATGTCACGACCCGGACTGACACCAAAGCCCGCAGCACTGATGAGCATCAATCAAAAACCGTTTGGCTCTGCGATCGGCGCAGGGCTCCACTCTGGAGACGCTTTTTATGAACAACTCTCTGATTTTGACTTTAATTGGTCCCGATAAGCCCGGACTGGTGGAGATGGTCTCTGCCACCCTGGCCGAACATCACGCCAGCTGGCAGCAGAGCAGCATGTCTCGTCTGGCAGGCAAATTTGCCGGCATTCTCATCGCTAGCGTAGATAGCCAGCAGCTACAGCCCCTGACCGAAGCGCTTTCCCGTCTGGAATCCAAGGGCCTGAAGATCACTATCGAAGCCGACGACAAGGTAGCCGACAAGCGCGAAGGCCAGGCTATTTCGTTAGAGTTGATCGGTCACGACAAGCCAGGGATTGTGCGCCATATCTCCCAGGCCCTGGCGTCGCATGGCATCAGTGTCGATCGTCTGGAGACAGCAATGGTCAGCGGCTCCATGTCCGCCGAACAGCTATTCAAGGCCGAAGCCGATCTGCTGGTTCCGACCGGTGTCGATATCGACGAGCTACAGGACACTCTGGAGGCGATCGCTTCCGATCTGATGGTCGATATCACCCTCAACAACTGAATGCACTGCATCGCCAGGTAACAAAGCTCGGGAACCGGCTGCTGACCAAACCGAGTCGCCGGGCCCATCACTAGCTCGCTGGAAGATCGGGCAGGAGTAACACCCGGCGCATCAGCCTACAAAATAAAAAACGATACCGATAGGAAGCCTTAGATATGTCTCAGAAGTTTGATGTTGTTGTTATCGGCGCGGGTCCTGGTGGATACGTCGCCGCCATTCGCGCCGCCCAACTGGGCCTGAACACAGCCTGTGTCGAGAAGTGGGTCGATAGCAAAGGGGCGCCCCTGCTGGGTGGTACCTGCCTGAATGTTGGCTGCATCCCCTCTAAGGCGTTGCTGGACAGCACCCACAAGTACCATATGGCTGAAGCAGAGTTTGAGCTACACGGCATCAATACCGGCGAGGTGTCCATGGACGTCCCGGCGATGATCAAGCGCAAGGATCAGATCGTCAAAAACCTGACCGGCGGTATTGCCGGCCTGTTCAAGGCCAACGGGGTCACACTGCTGCCGGGGACCGGCAAGGTATTGGCCGGCAAGCAAGTGGAAGTGACCGGACACGACGGCAGTAGCGAAGTGGTCGATGCCGAAAATATCATCATCGCCGCCGGTTCTGTTCCCGTGAATATCCCCCCCGCCCCCCTGACCGACGAGCTGATTCTGGACAACGAAGGCGCCCTCAATATCACCGAGACACCTAAGCGCCTCGGTGTGATTGGCGCCGGCGTGATCGGCCTTGAGATGGGCTCAGTCTGGGCCCGCCTAGGCTCCGAGGTGGTGGTGCTGGAGGCGATAGACGAATTCCTGCCTTTCTGTGACAAGGACTTGGCCAGAGCAGCCCAGAGTAGCTTTAAGAAACAGGGCCTGGATATCCGCCTGAACGCTCGGGTGACCGCTACCGAGATCCAAGGCAAGGAAGTCAACGTCCGCTTTACCGATGCTAAGGGAGAGCAGCAGATCGTGGTCGACAAGCTGATCGTGGCGGTCGGTCGCCGTCCCTACACCGAGAAGCTGCTGGCCGACGATTGCCGTGTCGAGCTGGACGAGCGGGGTTTTATCGCCGTCGATGGCCAGTGCCGCACCAATGTAGCGGGCGTCTACGCCATCGGTGATGTGGTACGCGGACCGATGCTGGCGCACAAGGCCTCTGAAGAGGGCATCATGGTGGCCGATATTATTCATGGTCATAAAGCTCGGATGAACTACGACTGCATCCCCGGCATCATCTACACCCACCCCGAACTGGCCTGGGTCGGCAAGACCGAAAAACAACTCAAAGCCGAAGGCGTCGAAGTTAAAGTGGGCAAGTTTCCTTTCGCCGCTTCCGGTCGCGCCATGGCCTCGCAAGATACCGATGGTTTCGTCAAGCTGATTGCCGATGTCGAAACGGATCGTATCCTGGGCTGCCAGATTCTAGGTGGCCAGGCGGGCGAACTGATTGCACAAGCGGTGATCGCGATGGAGTTTGGCTCCACCACCAAAGACCTGCAACAGATCGTATTCGCCCACCCGACCGTGTCCGAGGCGATCCACGAAGCCGCCCTGGCGTGTGACAATCACGCGATTCACGTAGCCAACCGCAAGAAGCGCTAATACGTCGGATGCCGCCTCACCCTTGAAGGGCGGCATCCATCTACCCGGCAACCCCACGACCTCCCTATTCCCCCCTCAATAGCTCTCGACAGTGACTGTTTTAGCAAACGCGAACCGATCGCCGTTGCTTATTCCCCCATACCCCAGCGTGCCGACTATCCTTACGGAAGATCCTTTAAAGCAGTAAACGGGTCTTCACCCATTCCTCTGGGCGATGTTGGCTTAGGGGTTGTTGATAAGGAGAAGCAACGATGAAACTGATATCTCTGTTCGCCGCCATAATCTGCAGCCTGATTACCACTGCGGTGCAGGCCGGTCCCGAAAATGTGGCCTGGCCCGGCGATTACAAACAATCACTCAGCCATTACTACAGCGGCGATCGAACCGCCAACGGCAAACAGATCATCCGAGCCTATGCCAACAAAGCGGCCATGGCGGGTAAACAAGCCGATGGTAATTTTCCTTATGGTTCGGTGGTGGTCGGCGAGTTATACGTAGCCAAGCTTAACGATAAAGAGGAGGCGATTATTAGTTCGCTGGGTCGCCGAATTGTCGACAAGATGGCGGCCATTGTGGTGATGCAACGCGGTGAAGGATTTGACGAGCAATACCCCGACGCGCTGAAGGTAGGCGATTGGGAGTTTGCGGTGTTCAGTCCTGATGGGAAGCGGCTGGATAAAGATGTAACTGGCTGCCGCACCTGTCATCACCCGCTCAGTGAGCGTGGATTCTTGTTCTCTGACGAACACCTGGGTCAGTGATCGACCAAGGCCTGCCATTATCGCTAAGGAGGGTGCGTAATGGCATGATGGCATGATCAGCGCTGTGACCAAGAGGGCAGATTGAAGCCTGGAATAAAGACTAAGCCGTCGGCACACGCTTGCGGACATAAATCAAAATCCCCAGCGCGCACAGGCCACAAATCAAAAAGCCAAACACCAGGGGTAGCACCGTACCATCGTAGGTTTGGCCAATCGCGGCGCCCACCGCGACAGACACCAACGTCTGCACCGAGCTGATCACCGAGGTTGCGACACCGGCGATATGACCTAAAGGCTGTACCGCCAGGGTGTTCAGGTTGCCGAAAAGAATCCCGAAACAGAAAAACGTCACCGCAAGGTAAGTCATCAACGCTGGCAGTGGTGGCTGTCCCGCGGTACCTAGCGCATAAACAAAGAACACTATCGATGAGAGGGACAAAACAACCAGGGCGGCGAAACACAGCGTGTCCATACCAACCCGCATAACCAGTTTCGAGTTAACCAACGAGGACAGCCCGATAGCCAAGGCCAAGGCGCCAAAGTACAGTGAAAATGTTTCGCCCAGTGCGTACTGAATCTGCAAGATCTGCTGAGCAGAGCTCAAATAACCCACGAACGAGCCGAAGATGATGCCGGCGGCGATCATGTAAAAACGGGCAACAGGAGTGGTAAAGGTTTCCTTGATGCCGGCAACGATGGTCGAACGCGAAAAAGGCAGCCGCTTTGCTTTTTCTAGGGTTTCAGGTTGACGAAAACTGAGCCACAGCACGCCCCCAAGTCCGGCGCCAAACAGCAGCCAGAAAATCCCCCGCCAATCGGCAAATAGCAGGATAGCCTGGCCCAGGGTTGGAGCCAGCGCTGGTACCAAGATAAAAAACACCATGATCAGCGACATCACCCGGCCCATCTCCTTGCCAGAGAATTTATCCCTGATCATCGCCAAGGTGACCACGCGACAAGCGGCAGCACCGAACCCCTGACACACACGTCCAATCAGCATAAAGGTAAAGTCGCTGGAATAAAGCGAGATCAGGTCACCGATCAGGAAAATAGCGACTCCCAGGTAGATCGCATTTTTTCTGCCGAAGGAGTCCGACAGCGGTCCATAGAACATCAACCCAAACGCCATACCCAGAAAGATGGTGGAGATAACCAACTGATTATCATTGGGATCCAGCACCCCTAGACTGGAGCCAATTTGATCCAGCGCAGGCAACATGGCATCAATCGTCAACGCCACCAGCGACATCAGTAGAGCCATCAGGCAGATAAACTCTTTATTGCCTGTGGGAGCTTTTGGTCGGTTCATTGCGATTTCCAGAAAGGTCTAAACGGTTTGTATGCAGATACGTTATCTGCAGGTCGTATCAGCACGGCTGATTAAAATTAAAGCGCAAGAGTACAGGGATTGCAGAGGGACAGTGATGGCGATATTGGAAAGATATTATTTCCAAATAGAAACGGGCCACAAGTGGCCCGCTGTAGATACGATCAATGCTGAGGCGACTGATGCACTAGCCGCTTACGCCACCGCCAAAGATTGCTGCTGGCTGGCCAGGTACTCATTGTAAGTACCTTGGAAATCGACCACCTGATGGTCTTTGATCTCCACCACACGGGTCGCCAGTGACGATACGAATTCGCGGTCATGGCTGACGAATATCAGCGTACCGTCCCACGCCTTGAGGGCATTATTGAGGGCTTCGATCGCTTCCATATCCAAGTGGTTGGTCGGCTCGTCCATGATCAGCACGTTGATGTTCAGCATCATCAGCTTGCCAAACAACAGGCGGTTTTTTTCACCACCGGAGCAGACCTGAGCCTTCTTGATAAAATCATCGGCGGTAAACAGCAACCGTCCCAGCAGACCGCGGACCATCAGGTCATCGTGCTTGGGGCTGCGCCACTGCGACATCCAGTCAAACAGACTCAGGTCGCCATCAAACTCTGCACTATTATCCTGCGGGCAGTAGCCAAAGCTGGCATTTTCGGACCATTTCACCACACCTTCATTGGCTTGAAGCTCATCGATTAAGCAGCGTAGGAAGGTGGTTTTACCGGCGCCGTTCTCGCCAATCACCGCCAGCTTAGCACCGGCTTCCAGAATCAAGTTGCCACCGCTGAACAGCGCTTTACCGTCGTAACCATGGCCCAGATCTTCCAGCACCAAGGCTTGACGGTGCAGTTTCTTATCCTGTTTGAAGCTTATAGACGGCGTCATGCGGCTCGATGACTTCACTTCGTCGAGCTTGATCTTATCCATCTTCTTGGCCCGCGAACTGGCCTGCTTGGCTTTCGAGGCGTTGGCGCCGAAGCGATTAACAAAGGCCTGTAACTCGTCGATCTCGGCGCTCTTTTTGGCGTTCTCGGTTAACAGCTGTTCCTGGATCAACGAGGAGGCTGCGGTGAATGCTTCATAGTTACCGGGGTATACCCGCAGCTCACCATAATCGATATCGGCCATATGGGTGCAGACAGAATTGAGAAAGTGACGATCGTGCGAGATGATAATCATGGTGCATTTACGCTGATTCAACACCCCAGCCAACCAACTGATAGTGTGGATGTCGAGGTTGTTGGTCGGCTCATCGAGCAGCAGAATATCGGGGTTGGCAAACAGCGCCTGCGCCAGCAATACCCGCACCTTCCAACCCGGCGCGACCTGCGCCATTAAGCCAAAATGATACTTTTCCGCAATACCGGCTTCGAGCAAGATATCACCGGCACGACTTTCGGCGCTGTAACCGTCCATCTCGGCAAATTCAGTCTCCAGATGGGCCACCTCCATGCCATCCTCTTCGCTCATCTCGGGTAGCGAGTAGATCCGATCACGCTCCTGCTTGATCTTCCACAACGCGGCGTCGCCCATGATGACCGCGTCGATCACGCTGTACTCTTCAAACGCAAACTGGTCCTGGCTCAGGGTGCCGACGGTGTAGCCGGGAGTGATCGACAGGTTGCCCGATGTAGGCGCCAGCTCACCGCTAAGAATCTTCATAAAGGTCGACTTACCGCAGCCGTTAGCACCGATCAGGCCGTAGCGGTTGCCGTGGCCAAACTTGGCAGAGATATTTTCAAACAGAGGCTCGGCGCCAAACTGCATGGTGATGTTCGCGGTAGTGATCAAAGAGGTATTCCTGAGAACTTACAACAAAAGGAGATGAACCAGTAACGCCCAACGAAAGTATCAGTAAAGGCGCTAGAAGCGGGGCGCAAATTATAAAGATCCTCCACCTCAGTGTCGAGGAAAACTGTACATTAAATAGACAGCTCTTTGCAGAGTCCCTTAGCAAACGGGACTGTACCAGCCACTACTCGAGAACCGGCCTAACAAGCGGCTAAGACTCAACAGCCCGGGTAGACCCGTGTTCCTTCACCGCCTGGCGGATGATCAACCAGGCCGAATGCAAGAACAGCAGCGCCATCAGCAGCGCTACGATAATATCCGGCCAATGGCTTTGGGTGGCATAAACCGCCGCCGCCGCCACCATCACTGCCAGGTTGCCGATAGCGTCATTACGGCTGCAGAGCCAGACCGAGCGGACATTGGCGTCTCCATTACGATACCGAAACAGCAGCAAGGCGCTGATGACATTAGCGCTGAATGCTACCAAGGCAACGGACCCCATAATCAGCTCGTTGGGAGCGCCGAGTACAACCACCCGATAGAGGGTCGAGCCGAGCACCCAGAGCCCGATAGCAACGAGGGTAAAGCCTTTGAACAGCGCGGCGCGAGCGCGCCATCGCAGCGAGTGGCCAATAGCCAGCAGGGTGATGCTATAGGTCAGGCTATCGCCCAAGAAATCGAGCGCATCTGCTCTTAAGGACATCGATTCGGCCGCGATACTGGCTGCCATTTCAACGCAAAACATCACCGCGTTGATCGCGATCACGATCCACAGAATCGATTTGTAACGTGCTGAAACGCCATCGAATTCCAAACTGCTGTCACACCCGCATCCAGCCATATCAACCTCTTTATCTCGCCCGTTGGTAACCTGCTAACATCTTAATACCTACAGTCGCTGTAGCTTCAAGCGGAGATTTCAACATGGTTCAGCATTACTCGATCGGACAGATGGCAGCAGCTGGCCATTGCAAAGTGCAGACGCTGCGCTACTACGAACAGATTGGATTGCTGCCGGTCCCGGCTCGAAACGAAGGCAACCAGCGCATCTACACCCAAAAGCAGATGGACCGGCTCGGATTTATCCGCCATAGCCGCGAACTGGGCTTTTCTTTAGATCAGGTTCGAGAAATCCTGGCACTCACCGATGACCCCAGCCACAGTTGTGATGAGGTTGATTACATCGCCCGCAAACACCTGCAAGAGGTGGAGTCCCGAATTAAACGCTTACGCAGCATGCAACAAGAGTTGAAGCGAATGATTAACCGCTGCGATGGCAAGCAGATCTCAGATTGCCGGATCGTTGAAACTCTATCCAACCATGCGTTGTGCATCGCCAAGCAGCACTCCGCTCAATAACCCCTCGCCAACAGAGCGGTGCTATCAAGAGCGTCTAGCCAACTAGCATGTGTAACGAGCGAAATAAACGGGTATATGGTCTGAAAAACGCTCAGGCTTTGGTCCGATGACTGTTCAGGATACAAACTGTACTGTTGAACTATGGAGCAACTACCTACACCCCAGCACCGACTCGAAAGAGCCTGGTATCATCTCAGTTTGGCGGGCCAGTTTTTAATCACTGGCTCGGTAGTATTACTGATCGGCATGGCGATCATCGGCGTCTGGGTGACCGAGCGAATTGAGGAAGGGGTGACGCGTAACACTGCCGCATCGACCGCGCTCTATATGGAAAGTTTCGTGGCGCCGCTGGTTGGCGAGCTGGCCGTTCAAGACACTTTATCAGCCGAAAAACGGCTGGCCCTGGATGAGCTACTAAAAAACAACGAATTAGGCCGCCGTGTCATCTCCTTCAAGATCTGGAAAGAAGGTGGCTTAATCGCCTACAGCTCGCGTCCCTCGATTATCGGCCAGCGTTTTCCCACCACCCCCAACCTACGCGCGGCCTGGAAAGGAGAGGTCAGGGCCGAGTTCGATACGCTGGAGGATGAAGAGGACGCCCTGGAGCGAGTGCGAGGCATCCCGCTGCTGGAGATGTACAGCCCGATCCGTGAACCGAACACCGGGCGCATCATCGCCGTGGCCGAATTCTACGAAAGGGCCGAGGCGCTGAAGCAGAACCTGTTCGAGGTCATTCTTCAGAGCTGGCTGGTCGTCGCACTGGTGACACTGGCGATGCTCGGCGCGCTATCCGGTATCGTATTGCGAGGCAGTCGTACCATCAAACAGCAGCGTATTGCGCTGGAGCAGCGGGTCAATGATCTGTCAGAACTGTTGATCCAGAACAAGCAGTTAAGCGAGCGGCTGCAACGCGCCTCGCAACGTACCACCGAGATCAACGAGAGCTATCTGCGGCGTATCAGCGCTGACCTTCACGATGGTCCGGCTCAGCTGTTATCGCTCGGGCTATTACGGCTGGACTCTCTGGAACCCTTGTTCGAGCATGCGGCTGAGTCTAAAGAGGATGATTCTGAAATCCAGGTCGTGCGCAGCGCATTGACCGAGGCGATTACCGACATCCGCGACATCTGTACCGGGCTAACACTGCCGGTACTCGACCACCTCACCCCCGGCAAGTTGCTACTCAATGCGGCAAATGCCCACATTCACAGAACCCGTACCGAGGTGGAATTGGATATCCAATCGGTCCCCCAGCAGTTAGCCAAGTCGATCAAGATCTGCATCTTCCGCTTTGTTCAGGAAACCCTCAGCAACGCCTTTCGCCACGCAGGCGGTAAGGGACAAAAACTTAGCTGCCGCTACGAAGACGGGCTGCTTGAGGTGGTAGTATCCGATACCGGCCCGGGTTTCGAACAAGCCACAGATGATGACACCAGCCATGGGCTAGGGCTTCCTGGCCTGCACGAGCGAATAGAGAGCCTGGGAGGACAGCTGCAGATCGACAGTCGTCCAGGAGAAGGCAGCCGTATCGCAATGCTGTATCGAATCGAAGGGAGTGAAGACTGAGATGAACAATAAAATCAGTATGGTGTTAGCCGATGACCACCCGCTTTTCCGCGAAGGGGTGGCCCGGACACTGTCAGCTGAGGCCGATTTTGAGATCGCCGGTGAAGCCAACAATGCACAGGAAGCGGTCGAGCTAACCAAAAACCTGCTACCCGATATCGTCCTACTCGACATCAGCATGCCGGGCAGCGGCATCGAAGCGGCCCGGCAGATATCGGTGAGCTGTCCTGTCGTTAAGATCATCATGCTGACCGTCTCAGAGCAGGATGATGACGTACTCGCCGCACTACAGGCAGGCGCCAGGGGTTACATTCTCAAAGGGATCGGCGGCAAAGAGCTGGTGCAGATCATCCGTGCGGTACATCAGGGCGAGTCGTATGTATCGCCCGATCTGGCAGCACGATTATTAGTCGAGATGCGTGAGCAGGATTCGCCCACGACAACCCGCGACCCACTGTCTGAACTCACCGCTCGTGAAGAGCAGATTCTCAAGGGTGTTGCTCGAGGGCTCAGCAATAAAGAGATCGGCCTAGAGTTAACCTTGCAAGAAAAAACCATCAAGCACTACATGACCAATATTCTACAGAAGCTGCACGTCAGGAATCGGGTCCAGGCAGCGTTGATCGCGAAAGAGCACTTTCTGTCTCAAGCCCCGTAACTGCGGCAGCATTTAACCCCGCCAGGCCTCTCTAATATTGAGTCTGGCCAACCGACAGCAGACTCGATTGACCCCATACTGATCGACGGTCAGGGGCAAGCTGCAGCCGTCTTTGTTTGATAAACCAACCCGTCTTAGGTTGAGGAGAATATAAATGAACAAGCTTATCTTGGCCGCTGCGCTGGCAACATCAGGTTATGCCAACGCCGTCACCCTCTACCAAGACAACGGTCTGAGCTACGATCTTAACGGTGATTGGCAGGTTCAATTACGCAAAAAGGTCGGCAAAGATAAGAATCTGGCGGTCGATTATGACGACCTCGAACTGCAAAATTCGGTCATCTACGAGCTGGGCAATGGCTTTAAAGCTTTTGGCCAACTGAATTTAGACTTTAAGGATAAGGCCAACAATAAAGCCGATGCCGAAACGTTGGATGAAGCGTATTTGGGACTGGAGTACGGTGCCACCCGGCTGAAGGTCGGTAAGCAGGACTTTGCTACCAACGAGTTCGGTGTCGAAGGTGCCTACGAGTTGGATCAAGATGAAGATCGCTTCGACGCCCAAGGCACCGACGGCGATGATGTGATCCGGGTGGACGTTAAGCTAGACGCGTTGCTGCTGTCGGCATCAACCGAACTCGAAGCCGAAGGTGAAGACAGTGAAAACGGTCAATCGTACGATCTGTTTGTTGCCACCGAGATCGCAGCACTTGAATTGGCTGCCGCATATCAAAATAGAAAAGATACGCCAGCATCAAGCTCGGTCGATACCTGGGGTGTCAGTGCCGCTTATGATGCCGGCTCGGTGGATTTAGCGGGTGATTACAGCAGCACCGAAGACAGCGCCGATCAGTACAATCTGGTCGTGGGGTTTAAGCCGACTAAAACCACTAAGCTGAGAATTGGGGTCCTTAATGTCGCCCCCGATACGGGCAAGGATGTTACCGAGTGGTACGCCAACATTACCTACAAATTTCCCCAGCAGAAGGCTGTCAGTGTATTTGCCGAAGTGGCTGACACCAACGAAGATGACGCCGACATGGGTTATCTGGTCGGCATGCGAATCAAGTTTTAGCCCCTTATTAAAAGTTTCATCAGACCAGGTGGTTTACCCCCCCTTCTTAAGCCACTTGGCTGATTTTTTTTCTTTCGGCTGGCCTCGAATCAACAACCGCAATCTCTCGGGTTATCGGTTCTAATTCGCTGCGATAGCACGGGCCGAGTTTTGACCGACCAAACACTCAATCTCTCGCGCCGACAGTTCCGGGCGCAGTCGATATGCTTCTGCCATGGCGGCTTTAGCTGCATCCACCTGCTCTGCTGCCAACAGCACCGCAGCCAGAATCACGCACGGAACATAGTTCTGTAAGTCACTGCGGCAAGCGGTCTCAGCAGCACTAATGGCCTCCGGCAGATCACCGGTCATCATCAGTCCAAACGCCAGTGTGCTGTTCCACACCGCCAGCCGGTTATCAAGCGGGCTAAGTTTGATCCCCTGGCGTAGGTCCTCGATACCACTTTGGAACTGATTAGCTAGCATTTTTGCCGACCCCTGCGCGGCCCATGCCTGGGCGTTCGATGGGTCCAGTTCGATCGCTTGTTGAAGAATCGGTTTGGCCCGGTCAATGTGGCCAGAATCGGCCAGGGCGCAACCAACAAAACCGAGTACCGTCGAATCGTGATCATCCAGACTGAGCGCGGTATTAGCGGCCTGTAAACTCTCTTCCAAGGCCTCTTGCCGCTGCAAAATCACCCCTACCCGTCGCCCCAGTGCAACCAGTAGCGCCAAGTAGGCATGCGCCTGAGCGAATCCCGGATCGATTTCGACACAGCGGCGGAGCATCGTGATCGCTTCGGCGAAGGTACTCTGGTGCCAGCCCTTCACGGCCAGCAAACCGCTAGCTTGCTGGTACAGCAGCCAGGCATCACGATCACAATTCTGTTTCTTTACCTGTGAGTAGGACACCCGGCCTAGCTGGGCTTCAAGGTGGCGACAGATGGCGTTGATCAGTTCATCCTGCAGTGCTGAGATTTCACCAGCCGGACTGTTGAAGCGGCGTGCCCACAGGTGGTCGCCATCCTCGGTGTTGATCAACTGAACATTGATCCGCACCTGATCAGCGACGATCCGCACGCTGCCTTCGACCATGTAATCGACGCCCAGCTCTTGCCGCACTTGCTGAGTACTGGGGTGTCGCCCTTTATAGGCGAAGCTGGAAGATCGGGAGATCACCAATAGCCCCGAGGCATGGGCCAAGATTGTGGTCAGGTCCTCGACCAGGCCGTCGGCCAGATACTCCATCTCCGGGTCATCGGCAAAGACAGCGAAAGGCAGAATCGCCAGCGAGGTTCGCCCCGGTTGGCTCTTCTTTGAAGCGGTTTCAGGAATACGATCAATTACTGCGCCTACGCCAGCATCGCCGGCCGGTTCCAACTCACCGACAAAACGAAAGCCACGACCATGACTGGTGCGGATCAGTCGCTGGCTATGGCCATCGTCGCCGATCGCCTGCCGCGCCGCTTTGATGCAGGTCGACAGGGTTGCATCCGACACCACCCTTCCGCCCCAGAGCTGCTCCAGCAGCTCCTCTTTGCTAACTACTCGATCGTGATGGCGCAGTAGGAATTCGAGCAGGTCGAACACCTGCGGTTCCACCTTGCAGGGCTGGCCATGCTGGCGAAGTTCGTAGCGTTCGCTGTCGAGTTGCCATTGATCAAATTTAAACAACATCGCCTCATACCCCATCCAAGGCCACTTCAATCCCTTCAGCTAAGCACCGATTGTGGTAATACGGCAAGTATCGGCACGGTTGATGAAAGAAATCCTGCACCGATGTCACTCAATCTCCAGCCAATCTACAACCTTTCCTCAATCGTTCCTCAAGCTTCAAATTCCGGCCCGTTTTACAGTGTCAATCAAGCCATCGGGCATTGCCCAAGGCGATTCAAACCACTCATAAGGAAGGACATATCATGCCATTAGTCGACATTCAGGTTATCGAAGGCGTTTTCACCTCCGAGCAACAGCAACAGATGATTGCCCAAGTCACCAACACTATGGTCGAAATCGAGGGTGAAGCACTACGGGGAGTTACCTGGGTCCGGGTCATCGAGATCGCCAGCGGAGCCTGGGGAATGGGAGGCCAAGCCCTCACCACCGCCGATGTTAAAGCCATGCAAGGCACTCAAAACTAACCGCTGCCGCCGAGCAGGTTGCCTCTATGGGTAACCGAACAGCGGTCTCAGCAAGAGGATCCGATCATGATACGCCACTATTTTTTAGCCGACTCACTGAATACTACCGAACAGGTCGCCGAGTTGCTGCAGCAACAGCAGCTGGTCAAAGACAGCGACTTTCATGTGCTCAGCCGTGATAACCGAGGCCTCAAACAGCACCATCTACACCCCGCTAATTTACTTCAACGAAGCGATCTGGTTCGCGGGGCTCAATGGGGTGCGGCAGCCGGTTTTGTATTCAGCCTGGCGGCATTTTGTTGCGCCGTATTAATAATGGCATTCTGGAGTGAAACCTCGGCGATGATCAAAAACACTATTTTTATCGCCTCGGTCATCGTACCGGTGATACTGGGAACCGGCGTCGGAGCTGCGATCGGTGTAACGCGGGAGCATCATAAGATCAGCCGTTTTCATCAACAGCTTGAAAATGGAAGCCACCTATTAATGATTAATAGCGAAGAGGATCAGCTGGCGATCATCGAACATGCGCTGGCCGCCTTCCCTGTTATCAATGCCGGTAGTGATCGCTTGATGATGTCACCTTTCAGCGACGCAGAAGAGACTTCACCGTTTGCTCGGGCGGCCTGAAAAGCGGCCCTTATGCAGGGCCCGGCTAATCCATATCAATTTGCGCTACGTCGACTTGCTTTAGACTGGCTCCCCTCTGGGAGCCCGTTGGGGTTAGTCGTAACTGTTTGCGCACAGCCAGCATAAAGGTCAGCAGCATGGCCAGCCCTAAACCTGCATCTAATAGCCCAGCGGCAGTTTCATCCGAGACCATGCTGGGCAACCATAAACGGCCCAACCACGCCAGTAGTCCAAGCAGAATCCAGCCCGCTCCGGGGCGGTGCTGCAATTCAAGACGAGCAAAGACGACAACAGCGAAAGTCAGTAGTGCGGTCTGGCTCCATAATACGATATCGATTTGATCACTCGGCAGCAGAACAACAGCCGCCCCCAGTGCAAGTAGCCCAGGCAGGCCAAATCGGGCCTTGCTGCGCCCCCAGCCAGCGTCCAGCGTTAAGACAGCCAGCGATGCCAAAGCCAAGGTGATAGCCAAGATTGCGCTCAAAGCAAAACCATTCTGCGTGCCATCACTGAGCAGAGCCGCGAACCCTTGCCCGCCGAACAGCAATATCCATAGCACCGCCTTCCAACTGTCTCGACCAAACTGCGGGACGACACCTGCTATAGCGAGTAATGCTGCCGTGCTAACTAACCACTCCATTATCGATCCGTCTCCACCCATATGCGGAGTTCATAATAAGCGCAGAGACCCGTATTAAAAAACCACCCCGCCTTCAGAAATGGCACATCCGAGACCGAATCCATATATGCTGTCCATCTTGTACCAACGCTGTGATATTCATGAACACCAAGTTAACGCCACCGCCGGAATCCTCCGCCACGTGTTCAAGCTGCGAGGCCTGCTGCTGCCGTTTGCCGGTGATGCTAATAACCGACACCGGGGTACCGGAGCGGCTTATTGCCACCGACCGATGGGGGGCGTCAACGATGGAGCGATTAGACGATGGCTGGTGTTCGGCATTGGATCGCAACACCATGATGTGCCAAATCTACCAGAACAGGCCGCTAATCTGCCGAGAATTCGAGATGGGCGAAAGCGAATGCATCGCCGAGCGAGCCGCTTACGCCGGAGCAGCCGTCTAAACAGCAGACCAACTGGTCGCCACCCCGGACAGCCACATTAATAAAGCTGTTAGCCGCAGTTTTTTATCAACAGTTTCCGCTGAAACACGTAAAATCTGCAGCCACCTATACCGTCAACACTTGGAAAACCATGTTCCACATCGCTCTGTACGAACCACGCATGCCACAGAATACCGGTAACTTAATCCGCCTAGTATCGAACAACGGTTGCCACCTGCATCTCATCGAACCCCTAGGCTTCGATCTGGATGAAAAGAAATTACGCCGGGCAGCGCTGGATTATCGGGATATGGCCAAAGTCACGGTGCATCCTAACTATGAGGCGTTTCTGGCAGCGATGCAGGGGCGACGCATCTTTGCGCTCACCACCAAAGGTTCACGCCCCCATAACGAGCCCTGCTATCAAGAGGGTGATGTACTGTTATTCGGATCAGAAACCAGCGGATTACCTGATCAGGTGCGCAATGCGATCCCTGCCGAGCAGCGAATCCGCATCCCTATGCTCCCCGACTCTCGCAGCATGAACCTGTCCAATGCGGTAGCGGTAGTCAGCTACGAAGCCTGGCGCCAGCTTGGCTTTGCTGAAGGGACCTAATCCAGGGTATCCGCTCTAGCAGAGCCAGTTGCACCGGCAGATATACACAGCACAGAAAGGATGCGTTTCCCTGTAAGGGCGGAGCTAAGTTTTAATTCACTTGGTCAAAGGCAAAACAAAATAGTTAGTCTGCGATGTAGTCGCCGCCCGCTTCAATTTCTTCTGATCCGCAGCCGGGTATAGAGCGTGTATTTCCGGTGACCGTTCGGACAAAGTGCCGCCACGTTATCGACAGTATCCGGTCCACCATTTGGCTTTGTGAACGGAGCAAGTTGCTGGCATAGTCACAGATCCGCGGGATTCTGTGCTGCTGTTTATTCACTGCAACTCATGATCAAAAATAAAAGAATGGTAACTGCTCAATGGATATTGAGTTCAATGGTGGATACATGCTGAAGAATAAAGTGGCGCTGGTGACGGGATCATCGAGTGGTATTGGCTTAGCCATTGCCAAGCAGTTAGCCTTGCAGGGCGCGCGGGTGATGATGAACGGGCTGGAAGCTGACGACATCGGAAAGGAGATTGCCCGTCAGCTGGCGGAAGAGAGTGGAGCGGAATGCCACTATTGTTGCGCCGACCTATCCAGCGCCGCTGGAGTCGACCTGTTGATCGACCATTGTATCGAGCAATATGGAACGGTAGACATTTTGATCAACAATGCCGGCATCCAGTTCGTCTCTCCAGTGACGGACTTTCCGAGAGCGCAATGGGATGCCATTATCGCCGTCAACCTCAACGCTGCTTTTCACTGCACGCAGAGGGTGCTACCGCTGATGGAGCGCAATGGCTGGGGTCGTCTTATCCATATTTCTTCGGTCCATGGCATGGTGGCATCGGTGAACAAATCGGCGTATTGCGCAGCCAAACACGGCCTGATCGGCTTCAGCAAAGTTGTTGCACTGGAGACCGCCGACAAGGGGATTACCTCAAACTGTATCTGCCCTGGCTGGACCGACACCCCTTTGCTGAACGATCAGGTGAAAGTCTTCGCGCAGCAGAACAATCAAACCCTAGAGGAAGCAACACGCGGGTTAGTGCATAGCAAGGCACCCTATCCAGATCTAATTGACCCTGCGGCGATCGGCGCTTTAGCCGTTTACTTATGCAGCGACATGGCCAAAGCGATGACCGGTACTGCACTGCCTATCGATGGAGCTTGGACCGCGCATTGACTGCTATTTCTGCCAGTGCAAGGGCCTCTTATAGGGCTAGTTCCGATTCCCCGATTTGGTAGGTTTATAGAATGACAAGCAAGCGCGCAGTGCCATCAAAAGTTCAAATTGCAGAGTTACAACCGTTCTCCGGGCTGCCGTTACAAAAAATCGTTGTTCCTGACACTTTGAAGGAACTTGCCGCTGCCGAAGCTGATCTTTTGAGCTGCCGATTGGTGGGTTTTGATACCGAGTCTAAGCCTTGCTTTAGGCCAGGGGAGGTCTCTGATGGCCCGCATGTTATTCAGTTGACGACGCTGGATACCGCTTATATTTTCCAATTGCACCGTGCTGATTGCCACCCGATCGTCTCTCGACTACTTAAGTCGCCAACCCTGGTAAAGGTGGGATTCGGTCTGAAATCAGACCGCAAGCATCTGTTAAATAAACTGGGGATCAAACCTCGGGCGCTTCTGGATATGAATACGCTGTTCCGCTCTGAGGGTTATAGAAAAGAGATGGGAGTCAAAGCCGCAGTTGCCGTTGTCTTCAACCAGAAATTCCAAAAATCTAAGCGCGTATCGACCTCAAACTGGGCATTAACTCAGCTGAAAGCCAATCAACTGCTCTATGCCGCCAATGATGCCTATGCTGCGCTCAAGGTGCTTTATGAGATGAATAAACCAGACTCAGAGCTGCTAGCTCTGATTGATGCAGGCCCCGATTGATGAGCGTGATTGCAGCAGGGTCACAGCGCCACTCCACTATCGAGCTAACGGGCGACTGCTGAGGGCCCCTCAGGAAGCTACTAGAGTGCCGCTAACCTCAACGCGCACCCGGAGGGAGATGAACCTGCGACCAACTGATCGTTTGTGCTTGCCGAACTTAGGTCGCCTGAGTAGAATACGCCCCTCTCGCAAGAGATCCTCTGCGCACCCGTAGCTCAGCTGGATAGAGTAGTTGGTTCCGATCCAATTGGTCGGGGGTTCGAATCCCTCCGGGTGCGCCACTTCATAGTCCGAACACATCCATTAAAGCCCAGTCTATAGCCTTCTACGGCTAGTTCTGCCTATACTCTTGTCTGTAGTCGTCCAGTACGATACCCCCAAATCCAACGCTTTATTGGGGTACTTATGGGGGCATTTTTGTTTTCAACAAAACCGATACCCCCAAAAAAAGTACCCCCAGCTAGAAAACGGGTGCAAAGATGCCGCTAACAGACCGCGCTGCTGCCAGTGCTAAGGCAAAGGAAAAAGATTACAAGCTCAGTGATGATAAAGGGCTGTATCTGCTGGTTAAGAAGACCGGCCCGAAATACTGGCGGCTGAAATATCGCTTTTTAGGTAAGGAAAAGACCTTGGCGCTGGGGGTGTACCCTGAAGTGAGCCTAAAAGCTGCCCGTGCTAGCCGTGATGAAGCCCGAAAACAGTTAGCCGATAACATCGACCCATCGGCTGAGAAGAAAGCACGTAAAGTCACCCAGCACACCCAAGCCCTGAATAACTTTGAAGCACTGGGGCGTGAGTGGTTCGCTAAGAAGATGACCGATAAAAGTCAGACCCACCAAGACCGAACGTGGCGACTGTTGAAAAAAGACCTATTCCCTAAACTGGGCCGTCTGGCGATCCTCTCTATTGATGCCCCGACGCTGTTAGATGCGTTGCGTAAGATAGAAGACCGAGGGGCGATAGAAACCGCGCACAGAGCCAAGAACGTGGCCGGTCAGGTGTTCCGCTATGCGATTGCATCGGGACGGGCTGAACGCGATCCCAGCGCCGACCTACGCGGCGCACTGGCAACGGCTAAAACCAAACACTTTGCTGCGATCATCACCCCCAAAGAAGCAGGCCAGTTGATGGCTGCTATCGACAACTATCAGGGAACGGCGGTGGTCTGTGCCGCACTGAAACTTTCGCCGCTGCTGTTTTGTCGCCCCGGTGAATTGCGCTCCTTGGAATGGGCTGATCTGAACTGGGATGAAAAGCGCATCGAGATATCCGCCGAGCGGATGAAGATCAAAGAGCCGCACATTATCCCACTCTGCACTCAGGCGCTGGCAATACTCAAAGGGCTACACCCGCTCACCGGTCGTCATCGCTATATCTTCCCCTCTGCCCGTGGTGCTAGCCGCCCCCTATCTGAAAACGGCGTCAGGGTCGCTATACGGACGATGGGCTATGACAACACCCAGATGACCGCCCACGGCTTTCGAGCGATGGCTAGAACGCTGTTGGATGAGGTGCTGGGCTTTCGGATCGACTGGATCGAGCATCAGTTAGCCCACGCGGTAAAAGACGCCAATGGCCGCGCCTACAACCGCACCAAACACCTACCGCAACGTGCCGAAATGATGCAGAAGTGGGCGGATTATTTGGATCAGTTAAGAATAGCGGCGCTGAGTGGGAATGTTATTGCAGGTGATTTTAAGACTAAAACAAATGGAGTTTAGGTAATGGCTAAGTCTATCTGTTCTGATGGTGATATAAATGATGCTGCAATAAGAATACTTAAAATATGCAGATCACCATATCACCCAGAATCAGAGGGTACAGTTTCTCAGTTTGATGTTGAAGATATCATAATTTATACCAATCTTTGGCATTATGCTGTTAGCGCTTTAGATTTAGATGATGACTCTGACCTTGAAGATATAAGAATCGTAGAAAGAACAAAGAGCCTTCTGCAGATGATCAAGAAATGGATTTTTCGTGGGCGTGATATCATTAGAGCATCAGGAATAGAAAAAACAAATGATTGGCCTGATTCTTTTCATCTTGAGACGTTTATATCTGAAAATATGGACGATGACTTTGTGTTTCAAAATGCAGATTTATCATACTATATATTATGCCTGTATCACTTGTCAGATTACCTTGAATGTTATCGCCAATCATTGGTTGAGGCAGGGCCGCTTGACGATCCAGAGAGTGCAGTAGAGCTATACAAGACCATTGCTAATGGGCGGGCTTGCTTAATGCGAGCTCAGTCAGCATCCGAGATGGGGCGTTCTCACGCTGTAGCAATGTCTTGGGGTTTGAAACTTGAAGATGAAAAAGAAAATATAAATTATGCGACATCTGTTGCTTTATTAAACAAAGAAAAAATGGACTCGTATAATCACGATAAAAAACAAAGAGCCATAGATGAGTGGGTGCCGTTAATTAAAGAGGTTTTTTCTGTTGCAAGAGAAAGAAGTATTACAAAAAACAGCGCGGCGTCTATAGTGGCAAAAAGGTATGGTAAAACCCACGGAACGTTATATAACAATATTTCAAAGTATAAAGAATTTACATGAGCCTAGGTTGATGTAAAAATAATTTGCACTAACCTAGGAGTGTGTAAGTTTGGACTGGTAGTTGTATTAAATTTACTCGGACGGTGTAGCACTATTAAAGACGCTGATTAATTCAAGTGTTTTTATATGGAGCTGCACTAATGATTAAAGTTGATCATAACCCACCTGTTTTGCCCGTAACTGGCTTTCTACGCCTTACCCAAGTGCTGAACTTCGTCCCCGTCGGAAAATCGACATGGTGGGCAGGTGTTGCATCAGGTCGCTTTCCAAAATCCTACAAAATCGGACCCAGAACCACGGTTTGGCGATGCGAGGACATAAGCCAGCTACTCGAAGACCTAAGCGCAGGGGGTGAGGTATGAACGCCTTGCCCCCCTCTGCTTCTATTCGGCTTGAAACCATTAAGCAGGAATCGCTGGTTGATAGTCGCATTATCGCCGTACATCTGGGCAATCACTCAAGGCATACGATGAAGCTGATTCGTAGCTACGAGTTGCAGCTTAATACCCTGGGGGTAGTGCGATTTCAAATCGCAAAACCTATCAAGGGCAGCAAGGGCGGCAGACCTGAAACCTATGCACTACTCAATGAAAACCAATGCTATTTCCTACTAACGCTCTGCGCCAACTCCGAACCGGCGGTAGCTCTGAAACTCAAACTGGTAACTGCGTTTAAAGAGATGCGCGAATCGCTGGCGGCGAAGGTGGATTATCTGCCCTGTTACCGTGAATGCCATGATGCGGTTAGTCAGCTAGTAGGGCAATCAGGCAGTACAACGGCGGAGTATATCCACCATATGAACATCGAAAAGATGATCAATAGATCGCTGGGCATTCCATCGGGTGAGCGCAAGCATCTGCCGCCGTCTATGCGCAGTGCCGTATCCATTGCCGAGAGGTTAGCGGGTAATCACTACCTGAATGCAATGGAGGCGGGAGAAGACCATAAGAGCGCTTATATCGGTGCTAAGTCGGCGGTCGCGCTGTATGCCGATACGGTACGAGAAGCCTTACCAATGCCGGAGGCCAGCCAATGAGCCGTGATCAAACCTTTTTGGTTACCGTTATAGAGCGCACCCGCCATACGCTTTCTGTAGAGGCTGATTCTGCAGATGCTGCGGTCGATCTGATCAGTGATCCAAACAACCCCAGAATCACCCCCGTAGATAAAACCGTCTTGGATCTCCGTATTACCGGAGTGAGTGCATTATCTGCACAAGAAAGCCGCCACTCAACAGCACAGCCAAGGGGGGGCGAATGAGTAGAGCAACCAAAAAAAAACAGGGCAGCAAGACAATTACCTATAAAGGTTTTTTTGGAGTCCCTGCAGTGGTGCTAAACCATCCTGACTATATCGCGCTATCACCCAAGGCGGTAAAGCTGTTCAACGACCTGGGAGGACAGTACAACGGCAGAAATAACGGCGATCTATGCGCCAGTATCTCACTGATGATGAAGCGGGGGTGGCGCTCAAGAGATCAGCTATCCAAGGCCATCAAAGAGTTACTTGCGCGGAACTGGATAACACAAACCCGGCAAGGCGGTCTTAACATGGGGCCAAACCTTTACGCGATCACTTGGCAACCCATCGATGAATGCGGCGGTAAGCTGGATGTTAAACCAACCACCACCGCACCACGCAAGCTGATGGGATAACAGAACAGGCTGACCGCATACAGGTACTGACCTGACCGTATAGAGGTACTGAAATGTGATAATCGACCAAAACCATGACCGCCCACAGGTACAGACAAGACCGCATACAGGTACTGAAACGCCCCTTTTTAGCCTCTCACCTGACCGTATAGAGGACACCTTTATATATTTACCAAGGGGTAGCGGTATGACTCGCGCGTATTGCTCCATTAACTCACCGAATCCAAACAGGCAGAATTCTTAGCGGATGAGTTTTCGGAAGCTTTAAGCACCCTAGAAAGACCCTAGTAAAACCCTATTCCCCCCGTTGAGGATCAGCCAATGCCATCACGCGGAAAAAAAGACACCAAACAACAGCGCCAGTTAGGCAAATCAAACCAAACAGGCCTGATAGCACGATGATTAAATGTTGGGTTTGCCTAATGATTTCGGTGGAAATATGGGGAGTGATCGATGGGCGGTAGTGGTAGCGGCAACTGGTATCGATGGAACAAACAAACCACCCTCGATGATGTGAAGCGGATCGATATCCGTTATATGAAAAAGCGGGGAATGCTAAAGGCTGGCTGGGGTGGCAGTCTCAACTGGACACGTGGTGGCGAACCTAGCGGTGATATCCGATATAGCTGCCATGAAAACTATCTACAGCTGAACTTCCGTTACCGGGAACATGGCGATGACTGGCAGTCGATGGAGCAGCGCATCCCCTTTGATCGTACCCCGTGCCACTACGGCGGCGAGCGGCTGTGGTTCCTCTGCCCGCGCTGTAGCAAGCGTGTTGGTATCCTTTGCAGTGATGGCCCGAAGTTTCTCTGCCGTCACTGCTACCTGCTCCCCTATGCCTCACAGCAGCAAAACCGGATGGATCGGCTGATCGACCAGAAACACAAACTCGGTGAGCGGATTTTTGAGTATTACGATCATGGCGATGGCTGGGGTAAAAAGAAGGGGATGCACTGGAAAACCTACCACCGCTTACACGCCCGATACCAAGAGATGGAGCGGAGGTGGATAAATCAAATAGGCAAACATCTGGTGTTGCTGTAAGAGGATTCATCGCTAGCTATCGGCCTCGGAGCAAGAGCTTTTAGTACGATGGATTCGTATTGTATCAATGTTATTTATGCTGTTATTGTCCATGGATGCATGTGTTATTGATTGGATAATGAAGGATTTGGTATGACCACGGAAGTCTCGATAATGAACACCCAGGCAGTTGCGTTGGCTGCGGATAGCGCTGTCACCATCCAGACAGGCGATGGTAACGGACAGAAAATATTCAACACTGTTAATAAACTGTTTATGCTTTCAAAGTATCATCCTGTGGGTGTTATGATTTATGGATCTGCTGCGTATATGGGGACTCCTTGGGAAACAATAATAAAGGTTTTCCGTAAAAGCCTGGGCGAAGATAGAAAGGATTGTTTAGAAGAATATGCGGATAGTTTTATTGACTATGTTTCTAATATTTATTCTGATTCTCAAGAATTAAATTCAATTGAAATTAACCATATAAAAAACACGCTAAATATCTTTCATAACGACCTTGTGGCTGCTCTTGAACAGTCTTTGAAAGACATTGGTACTAAGGAAGATGCAACTAAGCTTTTGGCTAGAATTCTGAACTACCAGATAGACCAAGTCATAAGTAGTATGAGCAAAGAGTTAGATGGGGCTGATTCTTTGGACTGTATGGCCGAAAACAATGCTTCTGAAAAAATGCAAAATAATTCAGGGCAGGTAGATGTCATATGGGGGCAGGTGTTCAGTCAATTGCCGATTCCTGATGATAGAAAAGCTAAAATATTAGATCTTTCTGCGAGGGCCGCAGGGTTTGGTGAGTTCTTTTCAAAAAGTAATTCTGGAATCGTTATTGCGGGTTTTGGTGATAAGGAATTATTCCCCGTACAGGTTAAGTGCAATATAGAAGGTTATCTTTTTGGTTGTTTAAAACACAATGCTCGTAAAGTTACTAAAATTGGAGAAAGGCAGCGTGCTGTTGTAGAGCCATTCGCACAAAGAGATGTGATATCAAATTTTATGCAAGGTGTGGATCCTTCTTTTTTTACAAGCATAAAAGAGTCTTTTCAATTTCTAAGTGAGTCCGGTTATCCTGAGGTTGTTGAAGATGTTTTAAAACGCAATGGAGTGAGTGACTCTGTGGTGGATAGCGTAGTGTCTGAACTAGTGAGCAGGGGCAAAGAGCATTCGGTTGAAATCATACAAAAGCTAGATCTTCACTCACGGAAGTGGCACGTTGATCCTATAATTGAAGCAGTAGGCTTTTTGCCTAAAGAAGAACTTGCTCAGTTGGCGGAGTCGCTTGTAAACTTAACCTCCGTTAGAAGGAAGATGTCCACTAACGCAGAAACAGTAGGTGGGCCTGTCGATGTTGCCGTTATTTCAAAAGGCGACGGCTTTATCTGGATTCAGCGCAAACATTACTTTGAACCTAAGCTCAATGATCACTTCTTCAAAAACTACTATAAGGGCGAATGAGATGGATCTATCGTGCTTCACCCAAGGTAAAGATGATAGTTTTGCTCGAAAGGTGTTGGATGACCTCTATCATCGGGTTGACGTGAAAACTCGGGATGAGCAGTCTTCACTTCGTGAAGAAATTAGAGCGGTTATTCTTCCTAAGCCTCAGAAGGTTTCATCTGACCAGTGTGTTTAGTTGTCAGCTTATCAATACATTACTGATTATTTGAGTATGTATTCGCAGGGGAGCTAGAGATCATTCTAGTGTTCCTTTGCTGCTGCTACCCTCCGCTCTATCTAGTGGTTAGGATTGGCTTATGCGGTTCTGGCGCTGATGCTTTTGATTGCATGACGTTGCTGCATCGCCCCCTCCCTTTAGGCTTCTGGGTTCATTGAATCGGAATTTTTTGGGGGCACTTTTGGGGGCACCTTTTGAAGACGACCCTCTGTCGATAGTTATTAATCAATAAGTTGCAGATGCTATTCGGTAGACTCCGGGGCGCCACTTCATAGTCCGAACACATCCATTAAAGCCCATACCATAGCCTTCTACTGTTAGTTACGCCTATGCTCACGTCTGTAGTCGTCCAACATGGAGCCCCTTAATCCAGTGCTTTTCCGTATCCGCTTTTTTACTGAAGAGTGTGAGCATTACACAACATAATCTGTCCCTACCTGTGAAAAATTAAGTGGCTGACTCTGAGTCTTCGGTGCCACCGATATACCTATAAATACCGGCACCGAGTGCCGCTCCTACTATCGGAGCTATCCAGAACAGCCACAATTGCGCCACCGCCCAATCACCAACAAAAATGGCTACGCCGGTACTACGGGCCGGATTTACCGAGGTGTTTGTAACCGGGATGCTGATGAGGTGAATCAGGGTTAAACACAGGCCGATTGCTATCGGTGCCATCCCCGGAGGGGCGCGTTGATCGGTAGCCCCAAGGATCACGAGCAGGAACATCATCGTCATAATCACTTCGGTGATCAGTGCGGCGGTGAGTGAGTAGCCTCCAGGTGAGTGCTCGCCGTAACCGTTCGACGCAAGTCCGGCTGAAATATCGAAACCCGGTGCGCCGCTGGCGATCACATAAAGTACGCCCCCCGCAATGATTCCGCCGATGACTTGTGCAACGATATAGGGCAGCAGCTGTGAGGCGGGAAAGCGGCCACCTGCCCACAATCCGACCGAGACTGCCGGATTCAGGTGGCAGCCGGAAATATGACCGATCGCTACGGCCATCGTCAGCACCGTTAACCCAAATGCTAGTGAGACGCCAAGCAGGCCAATGCCGACCTCAGGAAATGCTGCAGCAATAACCGCGCTACCGCAGCCACCAAGAACCAGCCAAAACGTTCCGAATGATTCGGCAATATAGGCTTTCATACTGATCTCCCTGTTGAGAAATGATGCTGCAGTACGGCTACCTACATAAATACTCGAGTATCTGCTAACAGTGATTAATCTTAGATGCTTTCTGAGTGATTGCAGATCAAATGATCGACACCGTTAGAACAGAAACAGACCATCTGACCTGGTCGGACTCCTGCCAGCATTGACACCTTGCATGTACATTTTAGGATGGCAGGTTTGTGCTCAGTCCCCGCCAACCCTAAGGCTCAGGCCAATGTCAGCCTCAAGGAAGTGGGGCTGGTGCAGGGCAGCCAACGCTGTCGATAGTCAGAGGCAGCCAATAAGGGTGAGAATTTTATGGGAGCATTTATGAAGTAATTTCTGTCGGCAGCATTTCACTAACTAATTTTATATCAATTAGTTAGCACGACAACTTGGTAGACTCCTGGCCACTTACACTTCCTGTTATAGCTCTAATACCTATCGCCTTCTTGTTGTTGCAGCAGAACTACGACAGCTTCCAATCCAAAACACCACAAAAGATTGGTTTACATCGTTTCGATATAAGCCGATACCGCTTTGATCTCGCCGTCGCTGAGCTTGCCGGCAACGTCGCGCATCATGCTTGATGGATCGTTGGCACGACCGCCATCGCGGAACGCCTTCAACTGGCTGTCAACATAAATAGCGTACTGGCCTTTCACCGATGGGAAACCGGCTAGGCCGTTGCCTGCACCTTTAGGGCTGTGGCAAGCCGCGCAAGCCGCAACACCCTTGCTTTGTATGCCGGCGCTGTAGATCGCTTGGCCCTTAGCAACCAGGTCCGCATCAGTGGCAGCGCCTTGGCTGACTTCCAGCGTGCTGAAGAATGCGGCCAGATCTTCCATATCCTGATCAGCCAGACCAGCAGCAAAACCCATCATCAACGGACTAGGACGTACGCCGCCCTTGATGTCTTTTAGCTGCTTGACGAGGTAGTTAGCATTCTGACCCGCCAACTTTGGAAAAGAGGGGGCAGTAGCGTTACCGTCGGCACCGTGGCAACCAAAGCAGACAGCGGCTTTGCCTTGTCCTGCAGCAGCGTCGCCTTGAGCCCAGGCTGCACCGGAAATACCAAAAGAAATCAACAGACTAATAAGTAATTTATTCATCGACCAGTCCAATCCTAGGTTAAAAGTTAAGAAACAGGTTATTTGTCTTCACGCTAGCTTTTAGGGCCATCGTGCCGGGTTTAGTCGCGCGGATCCTCGCTTCAAAATAAGCAGGTCCGAGCTATCCCCGGGGCAAAATTTTCGGCATTATATACCAATCTCTTAGCAAACGGGAACGTACTGTTCTCGCACCGCAGCAAACTAAGCCAAAGTCTATGACCCAATCTCGTATTCACTACAACGC